>CAHJXH010000083.1 GCA_903644075.1 Sphingobacteriaceae bacterium
TTAATCACAATTCCAGAGCCCTTTGAAGTTACACCTTATGTACTGTTATTACGCCGCCGTAGTTCGCTGGTAACTGTTGGCTTGCTGGCTCCTTACAAAGATTCGCTAAATAACATGATGGTGGCCAGCCAGGGACGAAGTGTAGGTGGGTCATTAATCGGAGGTGTTGCAGAAACCCAAGAAGTACTGGATTTCTGCGCCGAGCACAATATTTTACCAGATGTGGAAATGATCGATATCGAAAACATCAACGAAGCCTATCAAAAAATGAAAGATGAGGAAGTGCGGTTCCGTTATGTGATCGACCTGGCCTCATTAAACAATAACCAATAATAACCCTGGCGCATCATGAAGCACCGGTACAATTACCTGTTGCTCATGATGCACAATCGATATAACATCGTTATGAAAAAGACCATTGTATTTATCCACGGCATGTTCCAGAACCCCAAAAGCTGGGAAAAATGGATCGCCTATTTTACTGAAAAGGGTTACAACTGTATTGCACCGGCATGGCCACTGCACGAAGGTAATCCGGCCGATCTTCGTAACAACCCACCTGCTGGTTTAGGCGATCTCCATTTGCAAGCCATTGTAGATGAAATGGAGAGGGTAGTGACCTCCTTACCCGAAAAACCGATTGTTATCGGCCATTCGGTAGGCGGTTTAATCGTACAGTTATTAACCCAAAAAGGATTAGTAGATATCGGCGTGCCAATTGATTCGGTAGCGCCAAATGCAATGTTGGCCTTTGACTGGGGCTTTATGAAGAACAGCGCCCTGATTGCCAATCCTTTTAAAGGCAACGACCCGTTTCTAATGGACCTGGAAAGTTTTCACGGTTCTTTCTGCAACACCATGAGCATGGAAGAAACGGAAGTAGCCAATAACGAAACTGCCACCCATGATAGCCGTAACGTACTGCGTGATTGCATGGGCGAACACGGCCAGCTCGATCTCGACCTGCCGCACGCACCTTTACTATTTATCGGCGGCGAGGAAGATGAGATCATCCCTTACGAATTGAATCAGAAAAATGCAGAGGCTTATACAGACGAGGTGAGCATCACGGGTTTCAAATCGTTCCCGAATCGTGGTCACTGGATCTGCGGTCAGACTGGCTGGGAAGAAGTAGCCGCTTATATCAGCACATGGCTAATCGAACACGAACAATATCAATATCACACTTCAGCAACCCAAAATTAAGATGAACGAACAAGATAAGGTAACCCGGCGACAAGTGATCGCCGGGCTTGGCACCACACTCGCCGCAGCTGCGGTGGCCCCAGCCTATGCTGCAACGGGAGCGACGACAGCCCTCGACGGCCCCGCTAAAATCAGCGACCCAACCAAACTCTATCCCAAACCCCCTTTCAAAAGCCAGCCACAACCATGGCCTGGCCTTCAAAGTAAAATGGACCCGGTGCCCGATTGCGGCGAAACCAGTTATAAAGGTTCCGGCAGGTTAATGGGCCGTAAGGCTTTAATTACCGGCGGTGACTCAGGGATGGGAAGAGCGGCAGCTATTGCTTATGCGCGTGAAGGTGCAGATGTAGTGATCAATTATTACCCAACCGAAGAACCGGATGCCCAGGAAGTGATTGCGTTGATCAAAAAAGAGGGGCGCAAAGCCATTGCAATTCCTGGCGATCTGCGCAGCGAGGACTTTTGTAAGCAACTGGTACAAAAAGCCATCAGCGCTTTAGGTGGCCTGGATATCATTGTAAATAATGCAGGCCGTCAGCAGTCCATCAATTCGATTGTGGACGTAACCACTGAAGAGTTTGATTCAACAATGAAAACTAATATTTATGCGCCATTCTGGATCATTAAAGAAGCCCTGCCACATTTGCCGCCAGGCTCGGCCATTATCGGGACTACTTCTGAACAGGCTTATGATCCATCACCAGATTTATATGCCTATGCGCAGACAAAAGCAGCAACCATGAATTATGTAAAATCACTGGCTAAACAACTTGGCCCAAAAGGGATTAGGGTTAACGGTGTAGCGCCGGGCCCAATCTGGACGGCCTTACAGATTAGTGGTGGAGCACAGCCAGAAAAACAACAAATGTTTGGCAGTTGGACTATGCTGGGAAGGCCCGGTCAGCCCGCAGAATTAGCATCCATTTATGTACAGTTAGCAGCAGCTGATGCTAGCTTTGCGTCCGGGCAGGTTTATGGTTCATCAGGTGGTGTTGGTCAACCTTAATCTAATTCATCATGAAAAAAGTAATTATTATTACATTATTAGGGTTGGGAGGCTTCAGCGCTTATGCGCAAATCCCTCAGCCCGATCCGGATACCACGGCCAAACATTTCCTTATCGTAGCCAGCATTGGTAATATTCAGGAAGTGAGCGCGGGTCAGCAGGCTATACAAAAAGCAACCCGACCTGATGTAAAAGCATTTGGTCAAATGATGGTTAAAGACCATGGTATGGCAGAACAGCAACTATTGCAGCTGGCCAAAACTAAGAACATTAATCTGCCTGCGGCAGCGACAGGAGGTATTCAGCCTGATCTTAACCTGAAAAATGCAGGGTCTAATTTCGACAAATTGTATGTACATGGGATGGTAAGCAGCCATCGCAGTACGGTGCAAACGTTTGAGACCTATGCCACTACGGGTAAAGACCCCGATGTGCGTGCCTTTGCCCAGCGAACTTTGCCGACTTTGAAAGCGCACCTGGCAGAGATACAGTCTATCGATGAAAAGCTAAGTCAGTCTGCTAAGTAGGGCGCTGAATTGCCGCTTATGTAATCAATTTTTCAACCGTTCCATGGCACGGTTTATCGGTAGAGTTGATTAATGGTTGCGTATTTCAACTATAAAATTTAACTATTGAGTAAATTTAAATCGGGTAATTAATTGCTATTAATCATTCTTCGCTATAGCGTAATTGGATAACTATCTTTGGCACATTAATGAAAATTTTAATAATTGAAGACGAACCTAAAGTAGCTGCCTTTTTGTTAAAAGGCCTTCAGGAAGCTAATTATCAGGTTAGTTTGGCCGGTGATATTGCCGCGGCAAAAAAGACGTTTGAGAATGATGAGTTTAACCTGATTATTATAGATGTGTTACTGCCGGACGGCAGCGGTATGGAGTTATGCAGATACATCAGGAAGTTAGATATAGCTATCCCCATTTTAATGCTAACGGCGCTGGATAGTGTTGATAGCAAAGTTACCGGCCTGCAAGCCGGAGCGGATGATTACCTGGTAAAGCCCTTTCATTTCAGTGAATTACTGGCGCGTATTGAAGCTTTATTACGCCGGGCCAATAACCAGCAAACGGATGTCCAGATCCTTACGTTTGCAGATTTGAAACTCAACACCTGGAACAAAACTGCCGAACGTGCCGGAACAGAAATCACCCTGACTGCAAAAGAATACGCACTGCTGGAGCTTTTTATGCAGCATCCAAATAAAACCTTATCCCGGGAATACATTGCCGAAAAAGTTTGGGGGATTGATTTTGATACCCGTACTAATTTTATAGATGTATACGTTAATTACCTGCGCAACAAAATAGAGAAAGGGTTTAGCAGTAAACTTATTTACACCATTATAAACATGGGCTATATTTTAAAAGAAAAATAAGCGGATGAAAATTAAAAACAGGCTGGCCTTTAATTTCTCGCTCATTACTGCAGGAGTGTTGCTTGTTATTTTAACCGTTATTTATTCCGTCTTCTATTCGTTTGTAAAGAATGATTTCTACGAACATCTAAAAGACAGGGCAAAGGTTGCCGCCCAATTGTACCTCGAAGCCGACGAAATTTCGACCGACTCCCTCGGCCACGTTCGTGAGCGGTATCTCGATAAATTACCCGAAGAACTTATCGGTATTTATGACGACGCAACCAATCGTTTATAGCGCACAAACATCAATACTGGCCGGATAAGGTTATCGATAATGTTCGCCAGAAAAAGCGTGTACAGTTTGCCGAAGGTAAAAGGCAGGCAGTTGGTATTTACTATAACGATAACCAGGGGAATTTCGTGATCCTGGTTTCTGCGCTCGATGAGCAGAATATCAACCAACTGCAGGATATGGCCAAAATTATGCTGGTGGCCTTCATTATAATTAATGGCGGGATATTTTTCGTAGGTAGATGGTTTGCACAACGATCATTGTCACCGATTGATGGCTTAATTAGGCAGATGCAACGTATTACCGTTAATGATTTGCACCTAAGAGTTGAAGAGGGTACAGGTAAGGATGAAATTACCGAACTGGCTCAAAATTTCAACCGCTTGCTCGAACGTTTGGATAACGCATTTGAGCTTCAGCAAACCTTTGTAACCAATGCATCGCACGAACTGCGTACGCCTGTAACCAGTATTGTGGGCGAAATTGAGATCGCATTAAATAAGGAAAGATCGGTTGAAGAATACAGACATCTTTTAAATTCGGTTTTAAATGATTCTGAAAGGTTAAACGATACAATAACTGGCCTAATGGAATTGGCTCAATCAGACATGGCCTATACCCGTGCCACGCTAAGCTCGGTGATGATTGATGAGCTGATATGGGAGATGCACGATTACTGGAATAAGCGAAAGGATGCCGGTAAACTGATAATTGATATAGAGCAAATGCCCGATGATGCCCGTGCGCTAACTATTATGGCCAACAGATCATTATTAACTATTGCTTTTAATAATATCGTGGGCAATGCCTTTAAATTCTCAGATAATCAGCTGGTTACCTGTACTTTAAATGTCGATGATAATTATATTAACATTAGTATCAGTGACTCAGGTATAGGTATCCCAGCAGAAGATATTCAAAAGGTATTTACATCTTTTTACCGCAGCCTCAATAGCCGCTCCTTTAAAGGAAGTGGTATTGGCCTGTATGTAACCCAAAAAATAATCCAGCTTTTTAATGGTACCATTACCGTAAACTCAACGAAAGAAGGGTCAGACTTTCTACTCAAATTCCCGGTTTCGAAATTCTAATCCCGTTCTAATGTGGCTTTAATGCCGCTCTAATTCGGCCCGCATAGCTTTGTACAAACAAATAAACTATGCACCGAAAATTTGTTATCGTTCTTATCCCAATTCAACTATGGTGTATGGCTGTTATTGGTGCTTGTGCGTATGCGCAAGCACCTAACAGTGATACACTGAGGGTCAATATTAAGCAAGTTGAGGCACAATTCCTAAAAAGCAACCTTACGCTTATTGCGCAAAAGTATAATATAGATAATGCAAGCGCGCAAATTATAACGGCCAGGTTATTCCCTAATCCCGATTTTAATTTTCAGAATGGTATCCTTAACAGCACGCACGATGCTTATAAAAATCAGTCGGTAGGCATTTCTCAATTGTTTACTACAGCGGGTAAGCGCAATAAAAATATCCAGTTAGCCAAAATTGGCGTAGAGCAGGCTAAAGATCAGTTCTTTGACCTTATACGCACTTTGAAATTTACACTGCGGACTGATTTTTATACCATTTACTATACCCAGCAATCGGCCAAAGTATATGACCAGGAGATAGGCTCATTAAGTAAAACTTTGTCGGCGTTTAAGGAACAGTATGCTAAAGGCAACATCGCCCAAAAAGAAGTACTGCGTATCCAGTCGCAACTCTATTCCTTACAGGCCGAATATAATGGTCTCGTTACAGGCATCGATACCACGCAAAGCGAACTGAAAATGCTGATTAAGGCTTCGCCAGATAGTTATATCGTACCTGTAGTAGATTCAGATCTGAATGCTAAAGAATCTATAACCTCAATACCTTACGGCAAATTGCTTGACTCGGCCTATGTGAACCGTTACGACCTTAAAAATGCGCGTGTGACAGTTGATTATAATAATATGAACCTACAGTTGCAAAAAGCTACTGCAGTTCCCGATGTTAGTCTTTCTTTGGGATACGATAAATACGGCTCATTCAATAACAACTATGTAGGCGGAGGGATTGAGTTTAACCTGCCATTTTTTAACCGTAACCAGGGCGGTATTAAACAAGCGCGAATAGCTATAGATCAGAGCAAAGTTCAGCTCGAAAATCAGCAGAATCAGGTAGCAATGGATCTGGCAACATCATACAAAGGAGCCCTACGATTAGAGAAACTGTACAACAGTTTTGACCCTGCTTTTAAGGGCGATTTCACACACCTCATCCACGAAGTGTATAAGAACTATCAATTAAGAAACATCAGCCTGCTGGAGTTTATCGATTTCTACGATTCGTTTAAAACCAATACCATTCAGTTAAACAACATCCAACTGAGCAAAATTACCTCGCTTGAACAACTGAACTACGTTACAGGCACCCCATTTTTTAACCAGCAATAATATTTTAAGATACTGAAATGAAAAATTTATTGAACAAGCATAGTTTACCGGTAATAGCAACAGGCTTGTTATTGTTGAGCCTGTACTCATGCCACTCTAGCGAAAACACTGAAGAGGTGAGGGAACCTTACGTAGTGCCCGATTCTTTAATGAAAACGCTGGAGGTGGACACGGTTAAAATGCAGAACATTACCTACGCCATTAAATTTAATGGTGCGGTTGATTTTAATACAGATAAGGTATCTAACATATTCCCCCTGGTAAGTGGTGTAGTGCAAAATATAAACGTTATGCCTGGTGATTTTGTAAAAGCAGGGCAGGTTTTAGGGTTGGTTAAAAGTAGCGAGATGGCTAACTACTCATCTTCACTAACCACGGCCGATGCTAACGTTCGCCTCACTAAAAAACAACTGGATCAGCAGCAGGACCTCTTTAAAAGCGGCCTGGCCTCCAAAGTTGATATTACCAGCGCCGAAGTTAATTACGAGCAGGCGGTGGCTGCAAAAACCGCAGCACAGCGAGTATTGAGTGTAAACGGCAATAATACTAGCGGCGATTATTTGATTAAATCGCCTACGGATGGTTTTTTGGTTCAAAAAAATGTGACCAATGGTATGGCTATCCGCCCGGATAATTCGGCGCCTATGTTTACGGTATCCAACCTTAAAAATGTATGGGTTGAAGCTAATGTGTATGAAGAAAACATCAGCAAAGTACACGAAGGCGATAGTGCCGATATAACTACTATATCATACCCCGACAAGGTTTTTAAAGGCCGTGTAAATAAGCTGATGAGTGTGATTGACCCCAACACCAAAGTAATGAAGATGCGGGTGATCATCGATAACCCCGATTATATTTTGAAGCCACAAATGTTTGCTACGGTTACAGTTAACAATACCGAGAGTGATAAGGCTATTGCCGTACCCAGCAGCGCGCTTATTTTCGATCACAGCCAATACTACGTGATTATTGTGAAGGGTAAAAAAGATGTGCAGATCCGCCCGGTTGATGTGATCAGCACCAATGGCAAAACCACCTACATCAAAAGCGGTGTTACACCCGGCGACCGTGTAATAGGGTCGAAAGCGATCCTGATTTACGGATCATTAAACAGTTAATTATCCCAATAATAAAAGATATTAAACATGACTAAGCTTCTTAAGCGGATCATCGGCTTCTCTTTAAAAAACAGGTACCTCATTTTGTTTTTGGCCGGTGCACTGGTTATTACAGGGATCATTACTTTTATACAAATGCCCATTGAGGCATTCCCCGATGTAACGAATACCGAGATCGATATTATTACCCAGTGGCCCGGACAAAGTGCCGAAGAGGTAGAAAAACTGGTAACCATACCCATTGAAATAGCGCTTAACCCGGTGCAGAAGAAAATGAGCCTGCGCTCAACTTCCATCTTTGGACTAAGCTATGTAAAGGTGATTTTTGAGGATGGCATTAAAGACCCCGAAGCCAGGCAGCAGGTAATGTACCTGCTTAATAATGCCACACTGCCTAATGGCATTACACCATCTGTACAGCCGCCGGTTGGGCCTACCGGTGAGATATTCAGGTATACACTCCGCAGCTCGGTAAGAGATGTGCGGGAGCTAAAGACCATCCAGGATTGGGTGGTCGACAGGCACCTGCGCGCCATACCGGGTATTGGCGATATTAATGCTTTCGGAGGTAAAACCAAAACTTATGAGATAACGGTTAATCCCGAAAAATTGGCTACGCTTAATATTACCCCGCTCGATGTTTTTACCGCCGTGCAGAAAACCAATATTAACGTTGGCGGTGATATGATTATTCAAAATAACCAGGCTTTTGCCGTGCGTGGATTGGGTTTATTAAATGATATTAACGAGATCAGGAACATCATCGTTAGCAATAACAACGGTGTGCCTGTATTGGTGAAGGATGTTGCCAATGTAGAAATTTCTAACCTGCCCCGGTTGGGTTGGGTTGGCCGGAGCGATGCTGTGATTAAAAACGGCAAGCGAACTGTTACCGATGACCCGGATGCAGTGGAAGCCATTATTGTGATGCGCAAAGGCGAAAACCCAACCGAGGTTGTAAAAGCCCTGAAGGCAGAAGTTGACAAGCTGAATAATGAAGTGTTGCCTGCTGACACCAAAATCGTTCCTTATTACGATCGTACCAACCTGATTGATTATGCAACGCATACCGTGTTACATAACCTGATAGAAGGGATTGTGCTGGTGACCTTCATGGTATCGCTGTTTATGTTTAACTGGCGTACCACGCTTATCGTATCTATTATTATTCCACTGGCTTTGTTGTTTGCATTTATTTGCCTGCACTTAATGGGCATGTCGGCCAATCTATTGTCGCTTGGTGCTGTAGATTTTGGGATTATTATAGATGGGGCGGTGGTGATGGTAGAGGGTATGTTTGTAATCCTCGATCACAAGGCCATTGAATTGGGCATGGATCGCTTTAATAAAATTGCCAAACTTGGCCTTATTAAAAATAACGGAGCTACCTTAGGTAAGGCTATCTTTTTCGCTAAACTGATTATTATAACCGGTTTGCTACCTGTATTTGCTTTCCAAAAGGTAGAAGGTAAATTGTTCTCGCCATTGGCTTATACGTTGGGTTTTGCATTGCTGGGGGCGTTAATCACCACACTTACTTTGGTGCCGGTTTTAATCAGTTTATTGCTAAAAAAGAACGTACACGAAAAGCATAACCCGTTTGTGCACCACCTTACGGCATTTATGCTCGGTGGGTTTGTTAAATCGTTCAAGGCTAAAGAAATTGTGGTAACCGTTTCTTTGGTGCTGATGGTTGTCGGGCTATTCTCCTTCAAATTTTTGGGAAGTGAATTTTTGCCCGAACTGGATGAAGGCGCAATATGGTTGCGGGTGCAATTGCCGTATAGCGTTTCGCTCGATCAATCTGTAGAAACCTCCAAACAGGTGCGTAAAATACTGATGACTTTTCCGCAGGTACAATATGCCGTTTCGCAAACGGGACGACCAGATAATGGTACCGATGTGGCCGGTTTTTACAATAATGAGTTCGACGTGTTGATGTACCCAGAAGAGGACTGGAAACCCAAGATCACCAAGGAACAATTGATTGCGAGGATGAATGCCAAGCTCTCCAAATTGCCGGGAGCGGATCTCAACTTCTCACAACCTATTAGTGATAACGTGGAAGAAGCTGTATCGGGGGTTAAAGGCTCTATTGTAGTAAAGGTTTATGGCGATTCGCTTAACTATATGGAAACCAAGGTTAACCAGGTTTACCGGATATTGAAAGATATTAAAGGTATTGAAGATTTGGGTGTGTTGAAAAGCATTGGCTTGCCAGAACTTGATATACAGCTCGATCAGCAGAAAATGGCGCAATATGGCGTAGCTACTGCCGATGCAAACTCCGTAATTTCGATGGCTATTGGAGGGCAGGCCGCCTCTACGTTATATGAGGGCGTGCGTACGTTCGATATACGGATCCGTTTCCCGGAAGCTTTCCGTTGTACACCTGCCGATATTGGCAACCTGCTGGTGCCTACACAAAGCGGGGCTAAGGTGGCTATTAAGCAAATTGCATCTATCACCCAAAAAACGGGGCCGTGTTTAATATTCAGGGATGAGAACGAGCGTTACGCTACACTTAAGTTCTCTGTCCGCGGCCGCGATATGGGTAGTACCATTGCCGAAGCTCAGCAAAAAGTAAATGCCCGGGTAAAGCTGGATCGTGGTTACCACATGGCATGGCAGGGCGATTTCGAGAACCAGCAACGTGCCCAAAAACGTTTAACACAGGTGGTGCCGATCAGCTTAGTTATGATCTTTGGTTTGCTGTTTATCATGTTCGGTAATGTAAAAGACGCTGCACTGGTATTTTTGAATGTGCCGTTTGCCATCGTAGGCGGTATTATTGCCTTATTTTTAACGGGTACTAACTTTAGTATTTCGGCAGGGATCGGTTTTATTGCCCTGTTCGGAATATGTATTCAGGATGGTGTGTTGCTGATTACTGTCTTTAAACAAAACCTCGAAAACCTTAAACAAGGCGAGGGCTCTAACCTATACACAGCTATAAAATTGGGCGTAAACTCACGCATCAGGCCGGTAATGATGACTGCTTTGATGGCAGCCATTGGTTTGTTCCCTGCTGCAATCTCACATGGTATCGGTTCAGAAAGCTCGAGGCCGCTGGCGAGGGTAGTAATCGGCGGTATTTTATGCGCAATGTTGTTTAGCCTTTGGGTATTCCCCTTAATATTTGGATGGGCATATCGTAAAGCAG
Organism: Sphingobacteriaceae bacterium; assembly: GCA_903644075.1. Taxonomy (GTDB): domain Bacteria; phylum Bacteroidota; class Bacteroidia; order Sphingobacteriales; family Sphingobacteriaceae; genus Mucilaginibacter. The sequence continues at coordinate 10,604 of CAHJXH010000083.1, forward strand.
ATAAGCAGCATAGTGATAATTAGTTTGCTATCAAAAAGATGTTACGCTATTAAGCCCCTTTCATCAGGGGCTTAATAGTTTATTTATCCCACCAAACCCGGCCAGTTAAAACGTCGCCACCGGGTAGGCGTGCAACTGCGGCCTTGTAATTAGTTGGATTGTTGAGTATTTCAGTCGATAGATAAATCATTCTACGCGGAATTGTACCATTGGTAACATTACCCGGATAATTTATGGGTACCAGTTTAGGAAAGCCAGATCTTTTCCAGTTAAACCAGGCTTCAATAAAATTAAAATCAGTACCGGTTGCCGCCCAGTACTGGTTATTAATCATTTCTAAAGCAGCGTCGGTACTGCTTATATTAAGTGGGTGGGCGTTTACGTAGTTGCTAATTGTAACAGCAGGAATGGTTGCCCCGGTATCTACTTGCGCCATAGATTGTAAAGAACCTTTTAAACCATTTGCATAATGCTGCGCCGGCGATCCGGATATGTTCCATCCCCGTAAGCTGGCTTCGGCAAGCAGTAATTCTGTTTCAGCATAAGTCATGATGATGTTGGGGCCGCCCAGCTTAAGATATACCGATGTGCGCGGGCGTGAAAATTTACCCAAGGGGGCAAAGTCGCCCCCCGTTCCCGTACCGCCCGGATAATTGGGGGCAGTACGGATGTCTGTAGTGCCACCCTGCAAATCATATCCATTAGGCATGCCGGTTTGCACAGCAGGGTCTGTATTGCCAGCTAAATTTTGGTTGTTATTGTTGGCTAAGCCATCCTTAGCAACTTCTGCTATAACACCCAAACGTGGGTCGTTATTGCTCTGCAGAAAATCGATCAATGTTTTGCTCCAGCGTACTTCCCGGTAATCTGATGCATTACGCAGTGCTATTGATGTGCCATTTTGGTTTTTGTAGTTGGTAGCATCTGTAAGCACAATGGCATTGTCATTAACATCATTAAACGTGCCGCCGGTAGCAGCCTTTTCTGCCCACTTTTGTGCGGTTACCGGGTCGGCCTTGGTTAAGCGCATAGCCACGCGTAGCATCAGCGAATAGCCTAAACGTTTCCACTTATTGATATCACCGTTATAAAATAAATCGGCAGTGGGTTGTGGTTTACTGGCATCAAGCTTATTTACTGCCCGATTCAGATCAGCCAGCATGCTGTTGTAAATATCCTGCTGCAGATCGTAAACTGGATATTTAATGCCTTGGGTAGCCTTATCAGCTTGTGAGTAGGGGACATCGCCATACATATCTGTAATGCGTTGCAGTATCAGTACAAACATAATATCGCCCACGGCATTAAGGTTCGAGTACTTAATCGAATCTTTTTGCATGGCAAGTGTCTGCATTTCACGTATGGTTGATGATTGTGCATATCCTTCATCAAAAATACGGCCTTGATAGTCGGTAAAATTGGCTACATTAATGTATTTATCACCGTTGTTATAGTAGTAATAGGTTGATGACAGCAGTTGCATCATCGTACTCTCGTACAGCAATTGGTAGTACCCGATGTTAGAGTAATTGAACTGAGCGTTAGACAGTAAAATATTAGGATCGGTATTGGCAGCGGTTGATTTAGTTGGATCTGTATTAATATTATCCAATTGTTTTTTGGTGCATCCGGCGATGAATAAGCTACCTATCAGAAAAACGATATAAATATTTTTCATCGCCATATGCTACCTGAATTTGACGTTAAAGTTTACACCCAATGTGCGTACCGATGGGAGTGAAGCGCCCTCAATACCTGCATAGGTAAGGTTGGGCGAAAACTCAGATTCCGGGTCGATATTCTTTGAATATTTGAGCAAGGTAAACAGGTTTCTACCAACCAGATCAATGGCTATCGACCGGATAAAACGCTGTTTCTCCAAATGCGGTATAATAGTATAGCCCAAAGTTAACTGCCTGAATTTGATAAAACTGCCATTAATAACCGATAATTCCGAAATATTAGAGGCCAGCTGAGGGTAATAATTATAAGCAGGCACATTAATGGTATTTGGCGTACCATCTTCATGCACACCCTGGGCTACCACACCTGTTTCCCGGCCTGCCAGTGTGGCCTTATTTAAACCATAAGTGTATGAGTAATTTTCAGTAGCGGACAGGATCTTATTACCCAATTTAAAATCAACTAAGAATGACAGGCTGAAGTTTCTGTAACGAAAAGTATTGGTGATGCCACCAAAATCAGTTGGCAGGGTACCGCCCATGGGTTTAAGATCGCCGCGCTCGGGTATGCCATTATTGTCTATAATAATTTGTCCCTGTACATTGCGCTTGTAATCGTAAGCCATAATCTGGGTGATGGATTTGCCTGTTACCATGGCTGTGTTGGCATTAAGCGGTCTGTAGGTACCTGTAAGTACGTAGGTGCTCGAGCCGTCTATTGATAGTAATATATTTTTAATATGTGTATAATTCAACGTAATGTTCCAACTAAAATTGCGGCTTTTAATGGGTAAAGCAGTCAGCACAATCTCGGTGCCTTTATTTAACGTTTTACCTAAGTTTACATACGCAGAAGTGAAGCCGGTTGTAACAGACTGTGCCGCATTTGTGATCTCATTATTGGTAACACGGTGAAAATAAGTGGCATCAATTCCTAAACGGTTATTCAAAAACATCAGGTTTATACCAGTTTCAAACTCGTTTAGTGTAAATGGTTTCAGATTATAGTTGGGCAGGTCGCGGCCAAAGTCGCCGGTTGGAGTTTTGTTGATAGGGTCGCCGGGCGTAAAATAAGTTTGTGTTGTGTATGGCTGCCCCGGTTCGCCGCTGGTTTTGGCGAGGCTCATACGCAGCTTACCGTACTCTACTGCAGGTAAATGAACGAGGTCTGAAAAAATAAAACTACCCGATATACCCGGTACAAAGATGTTGCGATTATTAGATGGCAGGGTAGAGTATACATCATCCCGGCCGGTTACAGAGAGGTTCAAATACCGTTTTAAATTTAAATCGGCAGTATAATAGGCTGATTCAGTAACTAGCTGATAAATGTTATGCGTTGATGTGATGCTGGCCAGGTTCGAAATTTCGTACACGTAAGGTACGATGAACTGTGAGCCGCTGTAAACCAATTGATCCTGATATCTTTTACGGAAATTACCTCCAGCAGAAAAATCGAAGCTTAAGTCTTTGGTTATATTTCTATTGGTGGTGAAAAGCAGGTCGGTATTTAGCTCGTAGGTTTGACTGTAAATTTTATCATTTAAAGTACCCTGCTGGTTAATGGTGAATGCTGTACCGGTGGGTAAAACGTTTAATAAATTGTCATTGCTGATATCGTAGCCAAAGCGCGCTTGCAGATAGGTGCGGTCGGCCAGTTTATACCGGGCCACAGTAGAGGTAATGAAGCGGTTCCGTGTAGAGTTATCAACCTGTTTATTTATTACAAAGTAAGGGTTGGTTTTATACTCATCGCTATTCCATGTTGTTTCAACCCCGGTTTGTGGGTCGTAGCCTGGTTTTAATAAGGCCTGTTGTGCGCTTGTAGCTAAAAACTCAATGCCATAATTGGCGTTCATAGGCCCATCACTCAGGTACGATCTGTTTTTACCCAACTCGTAAACATAGTTACCATAAAAGCTTATGTTAAGGCGCGGCGTAATATCATACCCGGTATTTAAGTTAATCGTTTTGCGATTTAATCCGCTGTTAGGTAATACCGACTCGTAACTAAGGTTAGATGCAGACAACCGGAAAACGCCCTTGTCATTGCCTCCGCTCACAGCAACGGTATTGGTAAATGATGGCCCGGCACGATAAAATTGCTGCACATTATCCTTTACAGCTACATAAGGTTGACTTGTACCGTTTAATTGTACACTTGGTTGGCCATCCAGTTTTTCGCCCCAGCTTGATAGGCTCGAGGCAATAGCATTTTCCAGATCATTTGGGCGTTTGTTTTGTATGCCTTGTCCGTATACATATTGAAAGTCGGTACTGTTAACCGCCTTATCATACGATAGGTTCATGTTATATTCGGCAGCAATTCCAGAATTTTTCTTAGCGGTTTTGGTAGTGACAATGATTACCCCGTTGGCAGCCCGGGCACCATATAGCGCAGATGCTGCGGATCCTTTCAGAACTGTAAGCTTATCAATATCATCCGGGTTTAAATTGCTGATGCCGTCGCCATAATCAGCACCACCATATTCATTGGCGCTGCCGCGTTGGGTATTATCAATAGGTACGCCATTTAAAATTACCAATGGTGAACCTGCATTCATACTGGTAGCCCCGCGGAGTAAGATGCGTGAAGAGGAGGAAGGGCCACCATAAACCCCGCTTATGTTTAGCCCGGCTACTTTGCCTTCTAAATCCATAATCATATTGGCTTCGCGGGCACGGGTAATGTCGTCGCCATTAATGGTACTCACAGCGTAGCCAATCTTTCGGTCTTCTTTACCGATGTTTAGGGCCGTGACCACAATCTCATTAAGCTGATTAAGGTTTTGCTCCATTACAATAGCCAAATGACCCGTGCTTTGCTGCAATGCAATATCCTGGCTTTTATAACCAATATGTGATATGTTGAGCTTTTGACCCGGATTACTGATAATTGAAAATTGCCCTTTCTCATCAGTAACCGTTCCGTTTTTACTACCGGGCAGGGTGATAGAAACTCCTTGCATAGCAAGGCCTTCGCTATTGGTTATAATGCCGCTAATAATAATTTTAGTGGTGTTTAAGTTGCGTGGGCTAACGGCTATCAGGTTGTCGGCAAGCAGGGTATAGGTATAATCGGTGCCGGTAAATTGTTTATCTAAGATGGATAAAGCTTCCTGATCTTTAACTTTAAGTTTGATTTGTTTGTTGGGTAAGTTGCCGGGGCTATAAACAAAGCGATAATGAGTTTGCTGTTTAATGGCGTTAAGAAACTCCTCAAAAGTTGCGTGGCGAAGAGATAGCGAAACTTTTGTTTGCGAATAGGCAGGCAGGCTTAAAACAACCATCGCAAAAGCAATGATAAATAAATGTATTACCCTAACAGTATTGCTGCCAAAGCTAAATTGCTTAACTCCCACACTTAGTTTAAATATAATCAGACCAATATAATCCTAAAAAGGATTTTTTATAGCATATCGGTCAATATATCACTACACTGTTATCCTTAATCCGGTAATGGAAAGGCATAACAATTTGAAGCGATACTAATACCTGGTTTAAATCTTCTTTGTCGAACTCGCCGGTAAAGGTAAAATTTTTCAGGTTGTTATTATCAAACTTTATTGCGGTACCAAATCTTCTCGAAAGTGTGTTGGCTAATTGATCAAACGGCTCATTTTTAAAGCTTAACTTATTATATAACCAGGCTGTTTCAACAATATCGCCACCCGGCTCATTGTAATAAGTCTGTTTCGTAAGCTGAACCTTATCGTTTTGCATCACCAGTTTATCAGTAGGCTTCAGCATTACTGCAGTATTGGGTTTATTGGGGAAAGTAACCCTGATGCTTCCGCGGATTAATGTTGCTTCTTTAACCGCATCATTATCGTAACTTTTTATATTAAATGCAGTACCTAATACCTTGATGTTAAACTTAGATGTATGTACAATAAATGGATGCTGAGCGTCGTGCTTTACATCAAAATAAGCTTCGCCATTTAAATAAACTTCCCGTGTTTTACCATCAAAAGTAGCCGGATATTTAATGCTCGTTTCGGAGTTAAGCGTAACCTGCGTACCATCGGCCAGTATTAAGTGCGAAGTAGTGCGGCTTGGCGTATGCAGTTGTTTAAGAGCTGCGTATGATGCGGCAGAAGTATTTTTATTTATCAGCTTATAAGCACCAAATGATAATAACAATACAGCTACTGCTGCTGCTACGCCACGTAACCAGGTATTGTGTTTTTTAAGCTGATAAATTTTTACTTTTTCCTGCTCTTCACGCTCGTGAATGTCGGTTCTTCTTTTAATGTTTTCAAAAATACCGGCTATGTTGTTTTGAGGTTGCTCATCATGCTGCCAGTAAGTTCTTAATGACTCATACTCTGCACAATAGTTTGCATTGCCAGCAAGCAGGGCATTAAACTCCTGCAATTCGTCGGGAGATAATTCGCCAGTTAGCTTGTTAGCCAGCAATTGTGTAAAGCGGTCTTCAATCATTAGTGTAAGTCGTACAATATAGGGATAAATCCTTTTTTTTCTAAAAGTGCCTACAAGCTATACTAAAATAATAGACAAAATTTAAAAAAGCCACCAGGTTAAGCAGTTTATGGGTGTGGCTGGATTTACTGCCGGGTAACTGGTCGGCATGCAGGATGGTTCTGAGTTTTGCAATTGCCCTGAAAAGTTGGGTCTGTACAGTGCGTGGAGAGATGTCGAGAATTTCGGCAACCTCCTTGTATTTTAAGCCATTCTCCTTAATCATTTTAAAAACCATGCGAGCTTGGCTAGGCAGCGTATCAATGGCGGTATCCAAACGATGGTGTAGTTCCTTTAACTCCAGTTTCCTGGCAGGGTCGGCCATATCTATCATCTGGACTTCGTGCGTGCTTTCGATCTCAACCAAATGAATACCCGAGAACTTTTTACAGTGCTTTAGAGATTGATTTTTAACCGCAACAAAAAGATAAGTTTCAGGAAACTCAATATGGGATAATGATTTGCGGTTTTTCCAGCAGCGTACAAATACTTCAGAGACAATTTCTTCGGCAGGCTCGCGTTGGTCTACATAGTACATGCAAAATCGTATGAGCTTGTTAAACAAAGTGTAGTAAAAACTTTCGAAAGCTTTTACATCGTCATCATTACAAATTTTGCTCCAAAGCTCTGTTACGTCCGGCTTCAATTTTCAGGATGTTT
>CAHJXH010000084.1 GCA_903644075.1 Sphingobacteriaceae bacterium
AAAAACCGAAAGCCAAAGGGCGGGTAATTTCTGCATACACTTTTGTAATATGCTGTTAAACTCTTTAGCCATCAGCGGGTCGTGGCTTTCTATACCGAATGGTTGAGGCCAATGCGCCTGATTCCAGTGGCCATCCGCCGGGTCAAAAAAATCATCCTGATCGTGCTCGGCTTCGGTTATATCTGTTCGTTTGGCAAAGGCTGATGATTTTTTGCGGTACACATCAATTACCTTATTTTTTAAAATAGCGGTAAGCCAGGTACGTTCAGAACTGCGGCCTTCAAACTGCTTTACTTTTTCCAGCGCAGCCAAAAAGGTTTCCTGCACCAGGTCGCGGGCCTGTTCTTCGTCGTTAATGCGGGTAAGGGCATAGCTATAAAGGTAATCGGCATGGGCAGCTACCCATTTATGCGGATCGATGTTGGGCTGCGCATCTGATAAATTTGACACTGCTTGGTTACTTACCGGCATAAAATAACGTATGTTTAAATGAAGGTAATGCTTTATCGTTTGATATGCACATAGGGGTATTATTATCCATTATATATACTTAGTCGTTGAGGTTATGGTTTCCTTACAATCTTTTTTTCATTTTTTTTGTAAGGATTTCCTTTTCTCTCCGACAAAGCCATCAGAACCAAATTCGACACGTCATGAAAATATTGAAAATAGCCATCCTCGCAGTCTTCCTCGTATCGGCAGGTATGATCAGCAAAGCCATTACAGGCCATATACACAAATCTAATAGTAGCCTTGCCAACAAAGGTTTTGCCGTAGTTGAGTTGTTTACTTCCGAAGGTTGCTCGAGCTGCCCGCCTGCCGACGAGCTGGTATCGCGTATTCAAAAGGAAAGCGCTGGTCAGCCTATCTATATCCTCGCTTACCATGTAGATTACTGGAATCGCTTAGGTTGGAAAGATGTATTTAGCAATGCTGAGTATGCGAAACGTCAGGGCCAATATTCCGAATGGTTAAAATCGGGTTCGGTATACACCCCGCAAATTGTGGTGAATGGTCAAAAAGAATTTATAGGTTCGGAAGAAGGTATTTTGCGTAATGCGATTAAATCCAACCTGCAAAAATCATCCCCTCTTACTTTAAACCTTAATGAGGTTAAGTTAAACAACAGTAGTATCAGCCTGCAATACCATACCGAGGCTGTATCAAACAACACTTCATTGGTTTTGGCACTGGTTGAGAAAGCTGCGCAAAGCAAAGTTAAAAGCGGCGAAAACAGCGGCCGCACTTTATCGCACGTGCAGATTGTACGTCAGCTGCAAAGCCTCAGCCTTAACGGGAAAGGCAATGGCAATACCGTCATTGTTATTCCACAAAGTTTAAATGCTAAAGATTTGGAGCTTATTGGCTTCCTTCAAAATAAATCAAACGGCGAAATACTGGCTGCCACCCGGACTGAATTAAATGCGACCAACCAATTGCCATAATCATGAAAACCATTAAAGTAATTAAGGAAAAACACCCGCTGGTAATGCGCTGGACGCACTGGATTAACTTCCCGATACTTGGCATTATGATCTGGAGCGGGATGCTGATTTACTGGGCAAATGATGTTTATACTATCAGGTTGTTTGGGCATACCTTCGTCCACTTTTTTCCAGAGTGGTTTTACAATGCCTTGCACATCCCCCACAGGTTATCTGAAGGGATGGCTTTTCATTTTTTGTTTATGTGGTTCTTTACGCTGAATGGTTTCTTCTATATTATCTATACTATCATTTCGGGCGAGTGGCGTGAGTTGGTACCTCAACGAAAATCATTTAAAGAAGCATGGCTGGTAATACTGCACGATCTGCATATCCGCAAAATGGCACCGCCACAAAATAAGTACAATGCAGCTCAACGCATTGCCTATACGGCCATTATTGTAATGGGCTTCGGCTCTGTAATTACCGGGCTGGCCATTTATAAACCGGTACAGTTTTATTGGCTATGCTGGTTGTGCGGTGGCTATCACCTTGCCCGTATCCTTCATTTTGCTTTAACCCTTGGGTATGTATTTTTCTTTATCGTCCACGTAGTACAAGTGATTTTAGCCGGATGGAATAACTTCCGGTCGGTAATTTCGGGCTTTGAGGTTGTGGAAGAAAAACCTAAGATCATTGTAGCCGGTAAAGCGCTGCCACTAACAAAAATTGTTCAACTCCAACCCCGCCATGAACCTAAAAAATAAGAAGCTTAAAAAAGAGCTCACCGTTGATCAGAAGATCAACCGGCGCAACTTTATATCATTCGCCACTTTTTTTGTTGCGGGCAGTACAGCGGTTGGGGGATGGAAATGGCTCTATAATTCTCCACTGGAAAAAACTGGAATTACAGGTGGTGCACATAAACCATTACGACGCGCCCTCAATAAAACGGAGTTATTTTTCAGGAACTTTTTTAGCAACAATCACGAAGTAAAAACCTACCCCAAAGCAATGGCTGCTAAACAGATAAGGGTAAATAGCGATGTGGGTATTAACGACGAAGGTTTTAAACCCGATCTATGGCAGTTGAGTGTAATAACAGGCCGTAACGAAATACTTAAGATTACTATTGATGAAATTAAAGCGCTGCCGAAAACAGAGATCATCTACGATTTTAAATGCGTAGAAGGCTGGGACCAGATCCAGCATTGGGCAGGGTTAAGATTTATTGATTTCATTGAGCATTTTAAGCTTACCGAGCTTGCCAAAAAGCAATACATCGGCATGGAAACTCCCAACGGCGAATATTATATAGGCCTTGACCGGGAAAGTGCCTTACACCCGCAAACCATCCTGGCTTACGAAATGAACGATCACCCGATAAGCCTTGAACATGGCGCGCCTTTACGTTTGATTATCCCCGTGAAATATGGCATCAAAAACTTGAAACGCATTGGCACTATCGGTTTTAGCGATAAACGCCCGCGCGATTACTGGGCCGAGCTGGGTTACGATTATTATTCTGGATTGTAGTTAGCTTATCAGACCCAATAGATCATCTTTATTGAGCGATTTAACGAATGAGCCATCGGTACGGATCAAATCATTAGCCAGGTCCTTTTTAGATTGTTGCAGCACCATGATCTTTTCTTCCACAGTACCCGGACAGATTAGCCGAATGGCTACAATATGTTTAGTTTGGCCAATGCGGTGGCAACGGTCTATCGCCTGGTTCTCCACAGCCGGGTTCCACCAGGGGTCAACTAGGTATACATAATCCGCTTCGGTAAGGTTTAGGCCTGTGCCGCCAGCTTTGAGGCTGATGAGGAATACCCTGATATCGGGATTGTTTTGAAACTCATTAACAGCAACTTGGCGGTTACGGGTTTGGCCTGTTAAGTAGGTGTACCCTATGCCCCTATTCTTTAGTTCCTTCCTAATCAGATCGAGCATGCCAACGAATTGCGAGAACACCAGTATTTTATGCTGAGGCTCTTTATCTTCAATCTGCTCAATCAATGTATCAATTTTGGCCGATTGACTACCGGGTAATTTATCGCCGCTTAACAGTAATGGTGAATCACAGATCTGCCGAAGTTTGGTTAAACCCTTCAGTACATTCATCGAGCTTTTCTTCAGCTGATCGTTATTAGTGGCCGAAATATAATCGCGAAACTCTCTTTCGTAGGCATCATAAATATGGCGCTGTTCCGCCTTCATTTCGCAATGCAGTACCATTTCTGTCTTCTCAGGCAGCTCAGTAGCCACCTGTTGCTTAGTACGGCGCAGGATGAACGGACGGATCTTATTCTGCAATTCCATCGCCCGCTTGCTGTATTTAAATTGATCAATCGGTATGGCATAAATCTCTTTAAAATATTGTTTACTGCCCAACAAACCCGGGCAGGCAAAAGAAAGCTGACCGTATAGATCGAAGGTATTATTCTCGATGGGCGTACCGGTAATGGCAATCTTATTGCGCGATTGCAGCAACCTTACCGATTTATACCGCTGTGATTCAGGGTTCTTAATATTCTGCGACTCGTCCAGAAAAACGTAGTTAAACTCGTAATCTTTAATAAAATTAATATCTGATAACAAGGTACCATATGAGGTTAGGATGATCTCATACTGATCAAAATTTTTAGCGCTCTTAATCCTATCGGCTCCGTAAATAGTATGAATACGAAGAGTTGGCGCAAATTTAGCTACCTCTTGCTGCCAGTTAAATATGAGCGAAGTTGGCACCACAATAAGATTGGTGTTTTGCTTTACCCGCTCGCGCTGCGACAGTATAAAGGCGATGATCTGGATCGATTTCCCCAAACCCATGTCATCGGCCAGAACACCGCCAAAGTTAAACTCGTCCAGAAAATTGAGCCAGTTTAAACCGGCTTGTTGATAGTGGCGAAGCGTGGCATTCAACTCGGCAGGTATCTGTACTTCTTTAATGGAATCAAACCCGTTTACCCTTTTTCTATACACATTGAGCTCCTGCTTTACACCATCATCCAGCATTGCCTCATCGTACAGCTCTTCAATAGTCGCAAAGTTTACTTTAGGAATCTGGATTGTATCATGCTCCGTAATTTCGCCCGAATTAAAGTAATCGGCAAATTTATCCAGCCATTCTACTGGGATAATACCCAGGCTGCCATCATCCAACTGCACATATCGGCTCTTATTTTTAACTGCTTTGTGTACATGTTTAAGTAAAGCCTTTTTTCGTCCGAAACGTACATCAACCAAGGCATTAAACCAATTGATGCCGCTCAGTATCTTAATGGTGATTTTTACTTTGTTGGGGTTAAGCTTATTGCCTTCCAGCTCGTTAAAGCCCAGTACGGTAATATAGTTTCGTTGCCAGTCTTCAAATACATTCAGAAACCATTCTTCATCAAGGAAATGTTTTTTGTGGAGGTAGAAATAATGCAGATCATTATCCACCTGCTCCGCAAAATATGGATGCTGCCGGGTTAGCAATGCTGTAAAATCTGCTTCTTCATGATCTTTACGTGGTACCACAAATTCTTTCCCTTTCTCATCAACTGCGTAAATAAGCCTGCGGGTACGGGTCGAGATTTCCATTTCGCCATAACGCATCACGGGGATTATCATTACATGGCTGCCAAAATCAGACAAGTAAATAATCTTCTCTGTATCTTCATAAAAGCGCTGCTGCTTTAATTGTGCAGGAGTAGCAGGTTTAATATATTGATAATCTACTGTAATTTTATCTTCCAGCTTACTCAGCCACAGCGATTTAAACTCATGGAATTTGCTGGCATGAATTAGCAGGTTATCAGGTTTCTTTTTCAGCAGCTCGATAATATTGAGTACCTGCAGGTTATCTACGAGGTAAAAGCTCCCACGACTTGTATTTATAAAATAGGTGAACCGGATCGAAAAATCTTTAGGGCTATAAACTTTGCCATCAATGTTGATACTTCCTGACACCTCAAAAAACTGATCATTTTGTGTTACCGTTAACGTAAGGCTATGCGGCAACAAATGCACATAGATTGGAAATACCGAGCTTGCGGTAATTTTATCTGATATTATGGCGTTATGCTCATAAAAATCATAACCTATCGGGTTTTTAACAACAGCCCGCAAAGCCACCAGATCAGCTTCTGCCTTTTTAGCATTGAGATGGTTATGAAACTTGCTGATGCCGGTATAAAACTTAACCTGTTGGGCATCTTCTGTCTCCCAAATAAAATCGAGCGGCGATATTTGAGTTAAAGGATTCTTGATCTTCCCTTCTTTGGTGATTTGCCCCTGGTATAGTTCTATAAATAAGTATCTGTAGTACTTGTGCTCTTTTAGCACTACAAAAACCTTTTTATCCTCCTCAATAGTCGGGAAATTAGGCGGCTCTGTAGTTGGTACAATCAGTTCATTTAAAGCATGCAGGCTTTCGAGTGTAACCGGCATCAGTGACGATTGCCTCGGTGTAATAACCAGCTTTTTATTATCAAACTCTATTTTGAAAAAGCCGTCCAGATCCTGCTCGTGTTGCAGGCCGTAATCAGCTGCAAATTTCTGGAGCTTTTCGCGCCGGTACTTGCTATCAAAAAATATCCGCAGCTCATCGCGTTTCACAATGGCATTCAGCACCAGGGCCTGGTGTTCGCATAAGCGGCCTTCTTCGGCATGGCAGGTACAGGAGAGTGATATATAGTTATCCTGCTGCGCAACAGTTACCGGTGGAAAGGCGATGGTACTGTATTGCTTTATAAAAACGCCATAGTTGAGCCCTAGCTTAACCGGCATTATGTATTGATAATCTTTGGTATCGGTATAAATGTTGACCGGGGCATGCTGCGCGATAATAGTTTCAGAAAGGGCGGCAATGCTAACCCCTTCAAATATTACGCTATGGTTTCTGGCCGTGTCACCTTTATCGCTGATTATCTTACTCACTACAAACTGCTTGCTAATTGAACAGCTATAAAGATCAAAACTAATTTAACATATAGCCAAAAAACATTTTTAAACATCGCTTAAAATGCTTTAAACCTTCGGTGGGTATCGTTGGTCATACCGGTAACAATATAATAACAACTATGAAAACTACAGTGAAAGCATTAATTATTGCAGGCATGATGTCATTAGCGGCATCAGCCACCTTTGCACAGGTAATAGTACGCGTGCGCCCGGTTAGGCCGCATGAAACAGTAATAGTACACCGTGGCCCTGCCCCATCACCACGACATGTTTGGGTTGATGAAGACTGGGTTCAGCGCGATGGACGTTATACATGGCATGGTGGTTACTGGGCTGCCCCTCCCCGCCCCGGAGCAGCTTACGTACCAGGACACTGGAGAGATACCCGCCACGGTTACGTATGGGTGGCCGGACACTGGAGATAACAATTAAATAAAAGCACCTTAGGGTGCTTTTATTGTTTATAAAGATATTTACAACCTATAGTGCTATTGCAAACCCACCCAAAATAATATTCGTAATTAGGTTAATACCCCACAATTAAACTAATTAAAATTGATTAAACTATATGATTTACTCCAAGACAAAAAAACCATCTCACCTATAGGTAACACACAGAAAACACCATTTTATTAGTACTAAGAATCCAAGATAATACTATTGTATTATCTTGACGTGGATGATATAAAATTCATATAAATTTAGGTGCGTTAATATTTGCTGCAATGGTAGCAATATATTACTTTTATAAACGCTCCTGTATTTTGCAGTTATAATACCTTTTAGTACCATATTTTAGCCCATCCTGTGTCAGGCGACAAACTTTGTATTTCGCCATATATTTTAATTAATAAAGCATAATATCTGCTGGCTTGTAACTGCAGGTTATGTAGATCTTATTAGTTTATTTGACCATAGACCCATGTCAGAAAAGACGAAAAAACAAGAAGAGCGTATCGAAGAGCATTTTACAAACCATGTGCAACCAATTGTACAATTTACCGGTTTTGCAGACGCAATCAATATTGGTGATACTACGGTATCAGAAAAGCAACCGACTAAAATTATTCGGTATATCAGGTTCTCGGATTTATCGGGGGATACATTAGGACTGTTAGATCCTGAACAACATAATACCCACGGCATGCAACAGGTTTTGTTATGGCTTTTGGCGCATACAGGGCACGATTTTACTGCTTATAAAAAAAGCACCATTGCCAGCCGCATTAATCGCAGGCTTGCTTTTCACAAACACATCAGCTATACAGAATACGCCAATTATCTGCAAGAGAACCCGGCTGAAACAGATATTCTTTTTAATGAACTATTAATTGGAGTTACGCGGTTTTTTAGGGATGCACAGGCTTTTGATGCGCTTAAAACAAAACTTATTACTCTTTTTAAATCAAAGAAAAACAAAGAATCTATACGTATCTGGGTCAGCGGCTGCTCAACCGGTCAGGAAGCATATTCTATTGCCATGTTGGTTACAGAATGCCTGGAAAAGCTAAAATTGCATATCAAGGTACAAATATTTGCAACTGATTTAAGCGCTATAGCTATTGAATATGCTCGCCAAGGCACTTATTATGATAATGCCGTTGCCGATATTAGCGAGCGCCGCATTAAAAAGTTTTTTGTAAAACAGGATGATGTGTACCAGGCAACCAAAGAACTACGTAATATGATTACGTTTTCGCGGCAAGATTTAATTAAAGATGCGCCCTTTACCCGCCTGGACTTGCTTTGCTGCCGTAATGTAATGATCTACTTTACAGCAGAGCTTCAAAAGAAACTTGTACCAATATTGCATTATGCCCTTAATAACGGCGGGGTGATATTTACCGGCATGGCCGAAAACATTAGCGGGCTGGCAGAGTCGTTTGCACCTGTTGATGAAAAATGGAAAATATTTGAACGTAAGGACCATGAAATTGAAGCGAGTTCGAAAATTGCACCTGATAGCAAACAGCAAAAACATGTTACAGAAAAAGCTTCAACGCAACTCCAATATAATCATATTAAGTACCTACAGGAAAAATTTTCCGATACCCAGCAACAACTAATAATGGCTACTAAGCAAATGGAAAGCCTGCTTGTAGAAATAAAACTGGTAAGTAAAACTCATAACGCAAAAACAACCTTAATACCCAATTACCCCACCCCGCAGGAGCTTGAGCAGTTAAATCGTAACATTAAGGGTTTACTTGATGCTACAACCAAAGATATCCTGCTGTTAAACAAACAATTAGAGGATTTAAGGTTTGAAAGAGAAAAAATATTTACAACAGGATAATACAATACTGAGTAAGCTACGTACGGATGCCGAAAAAATATTGAATAAAGGCGTTTCTAAGGCCGGTACCGGTAAAGATAATGTGCAGTTACTGGATCTGAAATCAAGCATAGCTGATCTGGAACAGCATAACCGGCATTTATACCAGGATAATAATGCGTTAAAACAGCAACTCGCTAAACTTACCAATATTTACGATCTTGCTCCTATCGGTTATTTTATATTGGATAAGGCCGGCATTATTGAAGAAGTAAATAACACCGGGACTGGTTTGCTGGAGGGAGGCAAAGCTGAGATAATCAATCACAAATTAAAAAACTTCATTACCACAGACTGTTGCAGTAGCTATCAGCAGTTTTTAAGAAAAATGCTGCATACACGTGCGCGGCAAACTTGCCAGTTAAAAATAATTTCTAAAGCAGGCCGCGAATTTCATGCTCAGTTAGAAGGGATTACCATTTACACTGCAGCTAATGCGCAGCTGCATTGCTATATAGCCATTGTTGATACCACAGAACGCATACAAGCCAAACACCATTTGGCCGAAACCAAAGACCGGCTGGAACTGGCAATGGAAGCAGCGGCAGCAGGTACCTGGGAGCTCGACCTTGAGACTATGGCATTTTACCTGCATGAGTTTAATTATCACCTATGCGCCGTAAGCGGCAATAATTTTGATGGCCATTACGAGAGTTTTATAGGTTTAATACATCCGGAAGACCAGGCAATGGTTGACCGCGAGTTTAGAATGGCCGTAGAAATAGGCAAAGAGGTTGACCTGGTGTGCCGTTTTATTAATGCCGATAAAAAGCTGTGTTATGCAGGTATACGCGGGCACGTTATCAGTGGGTCTAACCACAATAAACGCCTGGTAGGAATACTGATGGATATTACAGAGAAAAAACTGATTGAAGAAGAGGCAGCCCAGCTCAAAAGGGATCAGCAGAAAAACATTGCAACTGCTGCACTTACCGCCGGTGAAAATGAACGCAAGCGTATTAGCGAAGCGCTTCATGATAGTGTGAGCCAGTTACTATACGGCATAAAAATGCAGCTCGACCAGTTACAACCAACGGGCACCATCAACCATATTTATGAATTACTAAACACCGCAGTTAAAGAAACACGCGATATTTCGTTCGCACTGGCCCCATCCATATTAACCGACTTTGGCCTGCCAACTACCATTACAGAACTGGCGCACAGACTTTCGACCCCTCAATTACAGATCAATACCCATATTAAAGGTTTCACCGACCGGTTAAACTTATTTATGGAATCCTGTATATTCCGCATAATACAGGAACTTATTAATAACTGTATGAAACACTCGGGGGCAACTGTTATAGATCTCTGTATCTGTAAAAGCGAGCAGATAGAAATTGTATTAACAGACAATGGCAAAGGATTTAACGCCAAACAGCAAGAAACCAAACCAACAGGCTCGGGTTTCAGCAGTATTAAAAACCGCTTGGGTTTGTACAACGGCACGCTCGATATTTTATCGGCACCGGGGGCGGGAACAACAGTGAAGATTAACTTGTCGGCTAATTAATTCGGCAATTTGTCAATCCATTTATTCCTCAGTTAACTAATCGACAAATTCGATAATTGCCAAATTGGCTAATTAAAAAACCTTATTTTAGCGGGCTTAAACCCATTTATATAAAATGCGCAAAGCTGTTGCTGTAATATTAGTGAACTGGAATACGCCTGCCTTTACGGCTAACTGTATCGGGTCTCTAATTGAATATTGCGATAGCAGTCTTTTTGATATTATAGTGGTTGATAATGGTTCGACCGATCGTTCTTTAGAAATCTTAAGTGCACAATTTCCCGAGCTAACCTATATCGACAATAAAGAGAACTTAGGCTTCGCCGAAGGCAATAATCGTGGCCTAAGCAATAGTATTGATGCTGGCTATGAATATTCGCTGGTAATTAATACCGATACTTTGGTTGATGAAGATATTGTTACTGCGCTAATAACCCATCTCAACAACCATCCGCAAGCAGCAGCAGTTCAGCCAGCCATCTTTTGGATGCACAACCGAACAAAATTGTGGAACGGGCCGTGTGGTTTTAATGCTTTGCTGGGTATCACTTACTCTAAAACGGAGGATGGTATCCAAAAGCTTACAGCATATCAAAAAGTAGACTGGGTTACCGGTTGTTGTATCCTGATCAGAAATAGCGCCATTAAAAAAGCCGGATTGTTTAACAAACAATTCTTTCTGTATTATGAGGATGTGGAACTCTCGTACCGTTTACGCAACCATGGGTACGAAGTGCATTACCTGCCAACCAGTAAAATGTATCATGAGGCAGGTATTTCAGGCAAATCGAGCACTAAAAATGAGGAAGGTTTTCTGAATCCATTTATTCATTATTACACCAGCCGAAACCATATTTGGTTTTTAAGAAAGTATGGTAAGTCCGTATTTTACCCAATCAACTGGGTTTATAATGCAGGCTATTACCTGGCTGTACTTTGCTATTTAAAAATGCGTGGCCGAAATAAAAAAGTATCACTTTTATTAAAAGGAATAAAAGAAGGGCTGTTTACGCCACAAACCGTAATTTGGCCTAATAATTAAAGCGAGCTATATTTAACAATGTTTATTTTCCCACTCATATTTTTGTCTTCTTTTATCATTGCGATACGGGAAATTATTAAGGGAAATAGACAGGATTTTATGCTGTTCCTCATCTTCGGCATGTCCATTTATACAACGGCCATGTCAGTATCTTTTCTTTATGGCCTAAAGGATATACTCCACGTATTCCAGTTTTTCAAAGAAGTATTGGTTTTAACACTGCTGGCCATTAATATTTATACATTAAAAGCCCGGCCTAAATTCTTTTTAATAGACTACCTTATATTTGGTTACCTCGCTTATACTACACTCTTCGCCCTATTGCCTATTGGCGAGCAAAGCCTTTTTGAACGCTTGCTTTCACTTAAAAGCATGTCGTTTTATATTGTTGTTTATTTTACGGGCAGGCTGTTGGATATCCGCAAAGTATATGTGAGCAAGTACTTTAATTATATTGCATTGTTAACCATTGCTGCAGGCGCGGTAACGTTTTTCGAAGTTTTATTTAATACCAACTTGCAGTCTGTCAGCGGTTATTCAGACTATATTTATTATTTCTTCAATTTCGAACCAAACGGAAGTTTCGGCTTAACTTCAACGTTTGAATCAGAGGGGGGATATAAACGCTTTGGCAGTTTCTTCGACAACCCGCTCGAACATGCTGCCGCTACATTGTTAGCATTATCTGTACTTATAGCGCTTTATACCAGTGATAACAATAAGTTTAAACCAAATACAATTGGGCTATTGGCGTTAGGAGCGTCATTACTGTCTATCACTTTTGCATTTTCGAGAGCGCCTTTAATCAGCTACTTTTTTATAATTTACATTTATGCGCTTATTACCAAAAAAACATACATCACCAAAACTATCCACTACGGTATTTTGGCAGGCGCATGTTACATTATTTACATCATCAGCAGCTGGGGTAATAAAGTAGATGGTATTATGGAGGTTATTATTAATACGATAGACTTTAGTAACCCATCGAGCGTTGGCCACCTTATGGCATGGGTAGAAGGGGTAACATCCATCATACAACACCCATTTGGAATAGGCCTTGGTACCTCCGGCCGTGTAGGCGGCTCGCTGGGTGAAACCGTAGGTGGCGAAAACCAGTTTCTTATTATTGGTGTACAGGTTGGCCTTATTGGGCTGGTGTTATATTTAGCTATCTATATTACTTTTATTAAGCAGGGCCTCAAATGGTTTAATATTTTAAAAGGTAAAGAACGAAAAATTTGCCTTGCTGTATTATTAATCAAGGTTGGATTTTTAATACCTATGTTCACATCCGAAGTTGAATCATCTTCTTATATTTCATATATGAATTGGTTTTTGTCCGGTTTATTTATTGCAACCATCATGCAGCACCAATCCAAACCTGTATCAACTTTGACTTTGGCCCATGATCATTGAGAATATCATCAGAAAACTAAAAGGTAACCCCGATTATAAATGGGACAGTACCTATTCTGTGCGCGACCTGGCAGTGGTGAGCATGATTAGGGCTGTTCAGGTTATCAGGGGATTATGGTTAAAGATCTTCTTCAAAAAAGCATCGGGATTACTATTTATTGGCAGCCGGGTAAAAGTTAGGCACGCCTACCAGATCACGGCGGGTAAAAACCTGATACTGGAAAATAATGTAAGTGTAAATGCTCTATCATTCGATGGCATTCAGTTTGGCGATCATGTATCCATCGGCCGAAATTCAACCTTATTTGGTACAGGCATTATCTCTAACAAAGGCAAAGGGATTAAAATTGGCAACCGTACAGGCATTAATACAGGTGCTTATTTGGCAGGCCAGGGCGGCATAACTATTGGCGATGATGTAATTACCGGACCAAACCTGCAAATATTTTCAGAGAACCACGTTTTTGCAGACCTCGACCAGATTATTAAAGAACAACCCCTAACCCGCATAGGCGTTATTGTTGGCAATAACTGCTGGATTGGCGGCGGCGTAACTATATTAGATGGCGTAACCATTGGCGATGGGTGTGTAATAGCTGCGAGCAGCGTGGTTACCAAATCCGTACCTGCCAATTCTATAGTGGCCGGTGTGCCAGCCAAAGTAATACGTAACCGGGCAGATGGCTAAACCATTGATTATAGGTGTTGATGTGCGCGATCTGCGAGTTGCTCAAACAGGTACTAAAACTTACCTCGAAGAGCTTTGCGTACAGTTTAAATTGATGGAAAATAATGAACTGAAATTCCATTTCTTAGACGTATTTATCCCGGTTTATACCGGCAAGCAAAAGTTATTGAAGTGGGTCGAGCACTTCCGCTACCAGCTTTGGAAGCAATTGATTTTACCTATAAAAGCCTGGGCGAAAGGTTGCCAGATCTTATTCTGCACCGATAATTTTGTACCGATAATTCATTTAGGTTACAAAACGATCCCTGTATTTCATGATGCTTTCTTTTTCGAAAACCCCGAGCATTACGGCAAGCTATGGCTATGGTTATATCATCAAACAGCTATCCCAGCAGGTAAACGCTCGGCGTTTATTGTTGTACCCACCGAATATTCGAAAAAGCAGATCAATCATTACACCCAAATCCCAATGGACCAGCTGGTGGTTGTTCCCGAAGGGCCGAAATCTTTGGATAAAATTAATGCTGGTGATTCGGCTCAATTACTAAATCGTTTTAAATTAATCGGCGGAGGTTATTTGTTGCATGTTGGCGCTATGTATAAACGCAAAAATATCCCGGCGTTGGTTTATGCATTTCAACAGGTAAAAATTACTCATCCCGGTCTTAAATTGGTTTTAGCAGGTTCGCCCCCATCAAAAGATCTGGGTAACGATTGGGAACTTATCCAGAATGCTATTGCAGAAACCGGGCTTCATGATGATGTGATTTTTACCGGTTATTTATCAGATACAGAACTGGCGGCAATTTACCAGCACGCCTTGCTCTATGTTTTTCCCTCTGTGAACGAAGGTTTCGGTATACCGATACTTGAAGCTTTTAAAAATAACTTGCCTGTACTGGTAGCAAACAATACTTGCCTATCCGAAGTTGGCGGCGATGCGGTAATTGCCTTTGATCCGTTTGATAACGCGGATATAGTAACACAAATTACAAAGGTGTTAGATGATGCTGAACTTCGTGATCAAATGATCAGCAAAGGCCGTGAACGCTTGAAACTATTCTCGTGGAAAATTGCAGCAGAGCAATTGGTAGCGTTATTTAAAAAAGCAGTTTAATTATTCTGAGAACACACGAACGTGCTCTTCGGCCACCTTGTCCCAATTAAACACACTTAGCGCACGTTTCTGGGCTTTAACAGCCAACGCCTGCATTTCTGAATAATGGGTTTCGCAGTAATTAATCTCTTCTGTTAACGATTCGATATTGCCTTTTTTGAACTTAAGGGCTGTATCTTCAACCACATAAACATTTTCTTCAATATCGCTAACAATTAAAGGAACGTTTAAACCCATTACGGTAAGTACAACAGGTGATAACCCTTCCACATCAGATGGTTGTATATAGCAAAACGAGTTCTGCATCAGCGTGTTCACTTCATCGCCATAAATATAGCCGGGGAAAACGATACGCTCATTGCCCATATCAAAGATCTGTTGTTCGTATGGTGATGGGTTGGGCGAACCACCTATCAAAACCAGTTTTTTATTTGAAATTGATTTTTTAAACCCGGGGATTAAATAGTGAAGGCCTTTATCTGGTATAAAACGGCCTACAAATAAATAATATTCGCCTTTTTTAAGGTTAAACCTTTCTAACACTTCGGTATTACCGTTTCCTGGTTCAACCTCACTGCCAAAGGGTATAAAGCGATACTCTTTTTTAAAACGATCTTCGAAAAGTTTTTTGGCAATTACGTTATCAAATATAATCTGATTGGGTACGTGGGCTGTAATATAAGCAGAGAGCTTTAAATACATTTTACCATACCAGGGCCACTTATCGCGCTTCCAGTCTACCCCATCCTGGCTAATAAAAACCTTTTTGCCGAACAAGCGTAATGGCAATGCCCAAATACTGTTGCCCCCATTCTGGATGTGCACAATATCGGCGGTGTTTCTAAAAATAATATCGCAGGTACATTTAAATGAATGCAGCAAAGTATCAAAACCCGACTTACGTACCGTTTTAATACTTTTAATTTTTACGCCCTTATAATTATCTATATCAACAAAAACATCGGGGTAGTGCCTGTTATAAGCAACAACGCTGTGCCCTAATTTAACTAACCGTGGAAAAAGTTCGAGTGCGAATTTATCGGCACCAGCCGCACCTTTTGTAGGCGGGATGGTACGGAAACCAAAAGCAGCAATACGCATAGTTTAGACAGCCGGTTTTAGAACAATACCGTCTTCTTTAACTGTGTAAATATTTTCGGCCAAATAATCTGTATAATAGTCTGTAATATATTCCCCTAAGGCAACTTTCCAGTCGCGCATAATATTCATCTTTCGCAATTCGAGCTTTTTGTTAATCAAGCGCTCTGAGGATGGTCTTGGTGCAAAATAGGTATCCTTAAAGTAATCAGATGTTACTTCATGGATAGTTACCTCATCATTTAAACCGAGTATATTAATAATTTCTTCGGCAACCTCGCGACGGCTGGTTTCGCCTCTGCAAACTAAATTATATAAGCCCCAGTATTCTTTCTCTATCAGCAGTTTTACATTCTTTGCAAAATCTACTGTAAAGGTTGGGGTGCCATCTTTATCATTTACAATATGCAAGTCCCGTTTACCGCTTACTAATTGCTTTATAATTTTATTGATGAATTTTTTATCCTTTTGAGGTCCGCCACCCATCATCCAACCGGCGCGGCAGATAATGTACTTCTTGGCATTCTCACGTACATAACGCTCGCCCATGTATTTAGACCGGGCATAGTGACCTAATGGGTTGGGTTCGTCCCAATCATCATAATAGTCTTTCTGGCCATCAAAAATTCCGGCAGTACTAATGTAAAGCATAGGTATGTTTAGCTGGTTAGCTAACAAAACTGCATTCTCTACAGAAGTAGTATTAGTTAAATAAGTGTCATCAACATTTAGTTCACATTCTTCCAAATCAGTAAGAGCTCCTAAATGAAATAGATAATCAGGTTTAAAGTTTTCTACATCGCGCTTGTATTTTTCGAAATCACGGAAATCCAAAAAATCCAGCCACTCTTCGTTTACATCTTTATCTGTACATCTAACTTCATATTCACTTTTAAAAATTCGGTAAAAAGCTTCACCAAGCATCCCACCGGCCCCGGCGATATAAATTTTTTTCTTCATTATGTATTTTCATGCCATTAGGTTAAAAAAAATCTAACAGCGATAGATATGTTAATTATACTTTAGAACAAAATTCAAAAATAGCTTTTTTAACTTCATAAACAATGATTTTATTACTAATGCTTTGAATTTAGTATTTCGAAAAATACAAAATTCATAACAATATGTTGTTAAAGCATAAAAACATTATAAAGTTTAAAAAGTTTGGTTTATAACTGGCATCTTTGGAGAATACATTATTACAATGTTAAATAGCATAAATTATGCCATTATATTATTAACATTAATCTATTACTCGGCGTAGGGCATTTTAATTTTAAAAATATTAAAATATTTAACTTAGCCCCCGTTTCCTCCATTAATTTGAAGGATACCATTATTTAAAAATGAAAGTAGCATTTATCACAAGGTTAAACTTATATAAAATAGCTGGAGGCGATACAGTACAAATTGAACAAACGGCCCGACAGTTAACAAACCTCGGTATTGAAGTTGATATTTTGCGATCGGTAGATACTATACCATATGAAAACTATGATATATTGCATTTCTTTGGCATCCCACGCCCGGGAGATATGCTGCATCATAGCCAATTAGCTAAAATGCCATTTGTAATATCAACCATACACTGCACCTATGGCGATTATTATAAATATAACAGGCAGGGTGTTGGTACCATTTTCGCCAATCTATCGTCAGATAGTATGGAGTATTTTAAAACCATAGCCCGTTGGCTGGTAGGCAAAGACCATCGCCCAAGTCTCAATTATTTCTTAACCGGCCAGCGAAAAACAATTATCAAGGTACTGGAAACTGCTGATTTCATTCTC
>CAHJXH010000085.1 GCA_903644075.1 Sphingobacteriaceae bacterium
TTTGGCTGAATTTCTCGTCCAATGTAAAACCAATGCAGGCAGCCCAATCGGGTTTAAAATGCTGAATGAATGAGTTAAGCTGGTTATTGCATAGAAATTCGGCAACCATCAAACGGTCTTCATCCGGGTGATTGGCTAATGCTCTGCCCAAACGGAAATAGTTATAGATGAGCCTACTGGCTACCTTTCGGTCGGTAGAACCCATCTGTTTGTTCTGCCTGAAAAAGCCAGGCAAAAACTTACCCAATGGTACATCAGCCGGATATTCAGCCAAAATTCGTTGAAAGGTTTTAAGCTGATTCAGAGCTTTCATTCTATCGCTTTTAACTCAAAGTTAACGTATTTCAAAATATAAACATGGGTGTTTACCCAACCTGTTCCGGGTTTTTTCACGAAATGAAAATCATTGTGCAAACCTTCAAAATCATGCTGTTCAGGCTTCATTGCACCGGTTTCATCTTCAGCCAAGATACGACCGAAATACATTCCTTCATCAAAACCTTTAATAGCAAATTCGCTTGGCTCTAAATGGTAAGCTTTACGGTATGCTTTGATAAAGGCAACCATACTACCCGATTTATAATTTATGTGATCGCTTGAGGTAATTACAGTTTTCAATCGCTGCAAAAGATCTTCTTTCAGGAACGATAGCTTTTCCCAGCTTGGGTGTCCTATCAATACAATCGGATAATTTTTCGCCAAAGTATCCAGCGAGCGCAATGTTACCTGCAAAAATGCCTGATCTGTTGCCGGCATCACAAACACGTTGGGCTCCGTTTTAGATAGCTGTGGCAACAATGCGGTTAAGCTTCCCCGCACCACAACAAACGGCACTACTTTGGTTTTGAGCTTACTTAAACTATCCAGCTGTTGCTTAAAGGGCGTGATGTATTTATTCTCTTCAGAGAAACCCGATTTCAGGATAAATACCTTTTTTGCCTTTAACTTTTCAAAAGCATATTGTGCACTCCTGCGGGCGTGGTAAGCCAACGGAGGAATAGCGGCAATTAAATTGGGGTTATGAAATGCAGCCGGCGAAGATGGCGACAGCGGCGACAAAATAGGCTTCGTAGTCACACCGAAAGCTTTCATCCCATCCGGAAATATCGGCCCAACAATCAGATCGCTGTTACGGATTTTAGGGTTGATTGCTAAGTTATGCGCTTCGGCTGGCTGGTCTTTAGCATCGAATAATTGCAAACGGTAATTGTAGCCATTAGCAGTTAATGAATCGAGTGCCAGTTTAAAACCCTGGTAATATTCAACGCCCATATTAGCCTTTTGCATATCGGCTTTGCTGTACTTACTCCCCGGGTTTAAGTTATCCAGGTTTAAAGGCAGCAGCATGGCTATGCTCGAAACTTTTTGCGATTGCTGTACCGGCGGCGGCAATTTTGCCGTCGGTTTGTTAACCGGCTTTTCAATAGCCTTTGCAGGCGGAACTACCGGCTGGCTTTTCGGACTGGTGGCTACCGGTTGTATTTTGGGCGAACATGCTGCCGCCAAAAACACAGCCGATAGTATCAGCAGCTTATATTTATTCCCACTCAATGGTAGCCGGTGGTTTCGAACTAATGTCATATACTACCCGGTTGATACCTTTTACGTTGTTAATGATTTCATTTGAAATTTTAGCTAACAGGTCGTATGGTAAATGGCACCAGTCGGCTGTCATACCGTCTAATGATTCAACGGCACGTAAACATACTACATTTTCGTAAGTACGCTCATCGCCCATTACCCCTACCGACTGTACAGGCAAATAAATTGCGCCTGCCTGCCAAACTTTGTCATAAACACCGGCCGAGCGTAAATTGTTGATGTAAATTGCATCAGCTTGTTGCAGAATGTCAACCTTCTCTGGTGTAATTTCACCTAAGATCCTGATGGCCAGACCCGGACCCGGGAAAGGGTGACGGCCTAAAATATTATCATCGATACCCAAAGCCTTACCCACTTTACGTACTTCATCTTTAAACAATGTGTTTAATGGCTCAACCACTTTAAGTTTCATAAAGTCGGGCAAACCGCCAACGTTATGGTGCGATTTAATGGTTGCTGACGGGCCTTTAACCGATATAGACTCGATCACGTCAGGATAAATGGTACCCTGGCCTAACCATTTTACATCCTGTACCTGGTGGGCTTCGTCGTCAAATACCTCGATAAACACACGGCCAATGGCTTTACGTTTTTTCTCCGGATCAGACAGTCCGCTCAACGCATCGTAGAAACGTTGTTTGGCGTTAACACCTTTTATATTTAAGCCCATGTGTTTGTACGATTCGAGTACCGATTCAAATTCGTCTTTACGCAGCAGGCCGTTATCAACAAAAATACAATGCAGGTTTTTACCGATGGCATGGTGCAGCAATACCGCCGCAACCGATGAATCAACCCCACCTGATAATCCTAAAACTACTTTATCGTCGCCTAATTTTTCTTTCAGGGCAGCGATGGTTGTTTCTACGAACGAATCTGGAGTCCAATCCTGAGCACAACCGCAAATATCAACCAAAAAGTTTTGCAGCAATTGTTTGCCATCAATACTATGGGTTACCTCTGGGTGAAACTGGATACCGTAAGTCTGTGTACCTTTAATCTGGTAAGCAGCAACCTCTACATTATCTGTACTGGCGATGATCTCGAAGTTGTCGGCAATACGTTTAATGGTATCCGCATGCGACATCCACACCTGTGAATTGCCCGGTACATCTTTAAATAGCGGGTTTTGCTGGTTGATGTAGTGCAAATTAGCACGGCCGTACTCGCGGATGTTTGAAGCTATTACCTCGCCACCATTAAAATGGGCAACGTATTGTGCACCGTAACAAACACCCAGAATTGGCAGTTTGTTGTGGTGTTTGGCAAATTCGAAATGCGGAGCATCTTCCTGACGTACAGAATACGGGCTACCCGAAAGGATGATACCTTTTACAGTGCTGTCTACTTCCGGAAAATTATTGAATGGATGGATCTCGCAATAGATATTGAGCTCCCTGACACGGCGCGCGATGAGTTGTGTAAACTGCGAACCAAAGTCAAGAATGAGGATTTTTTCTTGCATGGGCAAAGATAATATTTTGAGATGAGATTTGGGATATAACCCCCTCTAAATCTCCCCCTGAAGGGAAGACTTTTTTATAGCCCTCCCTTCAGGGGAGGGTTGGGTGGGGTTCCTTCTATTTAAACATCAGATAAGGCTTCACCTTATTCAACGTCGCTTCATCCAAAATAGCAACATCCTTCATATCATCTAAATTATCATAATCACCATGCTCGCTGCGATACTGGAGAATTGCGTTTGCTTGTTTATAACTGAGATATGGATACCGGCGCAAATCATCAAACGTAGCTTTATTGATGTTGATCTTATGAATAGCCGGGGGGCTTAATTTTATTGCATCTTTAATGAGCAAATAATGCTCCTCATCAATGCCGAATACTTCTTTCAACTGTTCTTTACTGTAAAAGCCCCCCAATTTATCGCGATAGCGGATAATTCGCATGGCATAAGCAGGGCCGATCCCTTTAAGGGTTACCAGCGAAGCTGAATCGGCATGGTTAATATCAATGATACCTGTGGGGCCATCGGCAGGTAACTGGATGTAGGGTTCGAGGCGTTTATAATCGTCGGGGGTAATAGAATAGATCTTTTGCACATCGCTTTTCTTATAGAAACGGCCGCCTTTATCTTGGTAATGTTTAAGCACATCGATCTGCTTTTGGCTTAGTCCGAGCTTAAGCCACTCTTCAACAGGCAGATGATTGGGGTTAAAAGCGAATAGCGTTGGGTGCAGATTTTTGGTATCTTCAGCATTAATTGCTGCGTTAGTGGTATCTTCGGCAGGCAATTGTGTTGCATCTGCGTTAAAGTTGTTAAAATTTATTATCTTATCTTTGTGAAATAGCCGGTATGCATACGGCACTAGCATAACCAATACAACCAGCATAACCAATACCACTAAGCCATTCCACTCTTTTTTTGTGATGGAGAGGTAATTTTTAAGAGAAGATTTCATGTGATGGCTTTATTAGCCGTTAAATTAAATAAATTTGAAGTTACAAACATCAATATCTGTATAAACAATATATGAAGGTAATTACCACAGAGGAATTTGCAAAAGCCACTAAGTTAGATAAGCTGAAAATGCCCGGACTGGCGGCCCTGCTGATGGAAATTATGAAAATAAACCAGGTAAACGATCTGTTTGCCCAGGCACAACCCAAAGTAGGCCCCGATTTTGTTGACGCCATTTTAGAAGGATGCGGCGTTAAAATAGAATTTGACGAAAAAGAATTAAAAAATATACCTGCGGATGGCGGTTTTGTTGCCATAGCCAATCACCCTTATGGCGGCATAGAGGGCATGGTATTGCTTAAAATATTATGCATGGCCAGGCCCGATGCTGAAGTAATGGCCAACTTTTTACTAAAAAAGATCCCCAACCTTAGCGATTACTTTGTTGCGGTAAACCCATTCGAAAACATCGAGCACTCATCGAGCATTAGTGGTATTAAATCAACACTCGAGATGCTTAATAACGGTACACCTCTCGGGATATTTCCGGCTGGCGAGGTATCTACCTTTAAGATAGAACAACAGCAGGTTACAGATCGCCTCTGGCACCCGGTTGTGGGCAAAATAATCCAAAAATCGAAGGTGCCGGTTGTACCTATTTATTTCCATGGCAACAATGGCTTATTGTTTAACCTGTTAAGTTTAATCCACCCGGCATTGCGTACTGCAAAGCTACCATCGGAGTTATTTAATAAACAAGGCCAAACCATTAAGCTGCGTATTGGCAAGCCAATTAATATACAGGAAGTACCTGATAATAAGGATCCTGTTAAGCTGCTTAACTTTTTACGCGCCAAAACCTATGCTTTAGGTACAGGTTTGGAAGAAGAGAAGAAACTCTTTAACCCGCGTAACCTGTTCAAAATCAAAAAGAGGCCGGAAGAGATTGAGGCAGCCATTGCTAATGATATACTTGAAAAAGAGGTTGATCAACTGCGCGAAGACTACCTGGTAACCAAAGAAAAAGCCTACGAAGTATTTGTAGTGCCTACGTCGGTTATCCCTAATATCATCCGCGAAATTGGCCGTTTGCGTGAGATCACCTTCCGCGAAGTTGGCGAGGGAAGCAACAAGAGTATCGATCTGGATGAGTACGATATATACTACAACCACCTGTTTATTTGGGACACCGAAGCCAAAATGGTGGTAGGCGCTTATCGTATAGGTTTGGGCGACGAGATTTTTTACAGCATGGGTAACAAAGGCTTTTACACAGCCACCCTTTTTAAAATAAAAAGCCAGTTTACTCCGGTATTGAAACGCAGTTTAGAACTGGGCCGTTCATGGATTCGTAAGGAGTATCAGCAAAAACCATTACCATTGTTTTTACTGTGGAAAGGCATCTTGAAATTTCTGATCGATAACCCACGCTACCGTTACCTGATTGGCCCGGTAAGTATCAGCAATAGCTTTTCGAAATTCTCAAAATCACTTATTGTCGATTATATCACCCGCAACCATTTCGACCATGAAATGGCCGAGTATGTAAAACCGCGTAAACAATTTAAGGTTGATTTTTCGAGCATCGATGCCGAGTTACTGTTAACCGGCGAAGACAGCCTCAAAAACCTCGACAACCTAATCTCTGAACTGGAAGTGCGTAACATGAAAGTACCCGTACTCCTGCGTCAGTATATATCATTAAACGCCAAAATTATCTGCTTTAACATCGACCCTAAGTTTGCCGATTGCCTGGATGGTTTCCTGGTGCTCGACCTACAAAAGGTGCCGCAAGAGATATTGTTGAAGCTGGCGAAGAATTTGTAAGATCAATTTGCTAATTCGGCAATTTGTTGATTTGTCAATTAAAGATAATTTTTATTAGCCCTTCTTACTTGAAGAGAGGCTTTTTTTTGCATTAGTTTTTCCGCCCGTCATGCTGAACTCGTTTCAGCACCCCACGTGCTAAGTATAGGGTGAGCAAAGTAGCAGACATGTCCTGTGGGGTGCCGAAACAAGTTCGGCATGACGGATTTAGACTTTTTTCTCTCTCAAAAACAACAACTTATCTTCTCATTCCCTCACTCACCACCCGAACTTTTAAACCCTTCGGCACGATACTTGTCATATTACCATAACAACGATGCTGAAAGGCATCAATTATTGAGTAATAACATCTAATATGAAACGTATAACCTTTTTAGCAGTAATAGTTGCCTTGTTTACTATCAATGCAGCAAAAGCACAAGTTAGAGTACACGTAGGTTTAAATGTAGGTGCGCCTGTATATTATGCACCGGCACCACCGGTTTATCAACCAGCACCAGTAGTATATGAAGAAGCTCCTGCAGTTTACTACGGACCGAGATATCACCGCTACTATCGCAGACCAGTTTATGTACGTCGTGGTTATTATGGCCCACGCCATGTAGCTTATGCCAGATATCACCGCGATGGTTACAGAAAGTGGTAATTAAAGAATAATAACACCCAGCCTTATAGGAAGCCCTTTAGTGAAAGCTAAGGGGCTTTCAGGTTTTTACGGCCTACTACTCTTTTTGTCATTCTGAACGGAGTGAAGAACCGACCGTAGGGAACTCATTAATACAATTAAAACAAACACCTCATTAATAATCTTCTACGTAAATGCATTAACGCAAATGCTAATCGAAGAAGATTCTTCGCTGGTGCTCTGAATGACAAATTACTTAATTACCTCACCAACCTCGCATCCACCGGCAGTTCCTCAACATCGATAACCTTAACCAGGTCATGGAAACCAGGAAACAGCGGGTTCAGCAGATAATTATATTCTAAAGTATTAATGGCCGATTTTATTTTGATGGCTATAAACTCCTGCCCCTCCATCAGTTTATCACTTAGGTTTTTATTATCCAGGTTGCCAATTTGCTGCCAGTTTTGCGGGTAGGTATTGGGAGGTAGTGTGTAGATCAAGTTATCATCAGCCTTAATATCTATGGTAATGATGTATAGATTTGGCGGTGTGTTTTCAGGTTCGAAATGCACCAAGCTTTCGAGGTAAGCCAACGAGCTATTTTCGGCTGCATAAAGCATATAGGTGCCGGAGTTGTTCCATCGGCCGCCTTCTTTAAAAGCGCCCATGCCAGATAGGTCGGTTGTTCGCTTTTTGGTTTTTACAATACGATAAACCAGCATCAGGAATAAACGCCTTCTTCTATCCGCCCTAAAACATTATCAACCATGCCCAGGCCGGTAGGCATATAAAATAAATCGAGCGGTTTCATTTGGTTAAGCGCACGGTTGGGGGTACTCAGCCATTTTTGTACTTTCTCTTCATCTTCAAACACATCAAAGGCATGTTCAACAACTTTGGCTACTTCTATTACGTGCGAAGAAGTTTGCCTGTCGAGCAGGTCATCACTTTTTTTGCGTTCGAGGGTTTTTACAGAAAGGTTAAGAATATCTTCGGCAAAGTTTTTCTTGGTCATGCCCATATGCCCTGCCAGGGCATCTAACGATGCTTTTTTAATACCTTTATTACTGAGCGTAATAAGGTCAAAGGCCGATCCGATTTTTTCGGTAATCAAATCCACGCCGCCTAATAAACTTACCAGGTTTATGGTACGATATTCCTTTTGATGTAAAACAGCCATATCCGACATTTTTACCAAATATAAGGAATATTTGTCGTATTTGTTTGAGGTTAGATAATTTTATAATGTTTATTTAATGATTTTGGACTTCGCAGATAAATAAAACATTGTCGGTGTTGAAAATATTGATTAAGCTCATTCGAGAAAAGGATAAGGAAAGCAGTTTTAGTGCTGCTATTAATGTTTGTTCCCGCTCTTCGTTCCAAATCCTCGCTTGCCCACCGCAATTCTCCACCACAGGCTGTGGGTTTTCCACTACGATCGGGTTTATTGTGAAGGCTTCTGCAACTGATCTTAAACCTATATTCTGAACCGGACAATAAAAAGTCCCTCTCCTTTAGAAGGAGCCCACAAAAAAAGGCCTCCGATAAATCGGAGACCTTCTTATTATAATTACTATTCTGAAAGTTGCGTTTAGAAGCCGTAGCGTACTCCAAACTGCATTTGCCAGCGTGAAGCAAAGTAATCAACCGAATACGGCAAACCTGGGTTGCTGAAAGTATACTTTGGATAAGTAGTTGCAGCATTGGCAAATGAAGGTGTACCTGCACCGCTTACTGGTGTTAAACCGACGCTCGATGTTGAGTTGTAAGTGTTTGGAGAGAAGTAGTATTGACCCCATTTCTTGTTCAACAGGTTGGTTAAGTTAACAATATCGTAAGTGAAAGTAATAACCTGTTTATGTTTAGCACCAAACTTAAAGTCTTGAGCGAAACGGAAATCTAAGTTATTGTTCCATGGCGTAAACGCAGCGTTACGCTCAGTAAACTCACCACGACGAGATTTCAGGTATTTGTTAGCATCGATAAAGGCATCAAATGCAGCAGCTTGTTGTGCAGCAGTTTGGCCACCAGCGATATTCTGGAAGAAGTTAGCAGTTTCGCCAACTTTAGGGATGTAAGCTAAACTAACTTGCTGACCGGTACCATCTATAGCGTTAGGGTAGAAACCAAATGTGTATGGGTTACCAGTTTGTGCGCTAAAGAACAGGGTAAAGTTTGCAGTATATTTTTTATCTGCATCCCAGTTAGTCATAAAGTTAAACGTTGATACGATACGGTTGCGGATATCGAAGTTTGAGTTAGCCAAGCCTGGGTTGTTTGGATTTAAGGCCTGGTTTAACTGCCAGTTAGACTCCATTGAGTTACGGATACCGTTGGTAACATCTTTTGAGTGACCGTAGGTATAAGCTACTGTGGCGTTAATGTTACTTGATGGGCTTAAAATAAACAGCTTAGCAATTTGTGCAGTTGCACTGTAACGGTAACCTAAGCTTGTGTTAGACAATAAATAAGCGTTAGTATATGACGGGTTAATTTTAGCGTTAACAAAGATTGGTTGTTGGTGCTGAGTATCATAAGGGTAATAAGTTACATTATCAGTAGTATTAACCTGTTGAAATTTCAGGTCATGGATAGTTTTGGTATAGATACCCTCTAAAGTGAATTTCCATTGATCAGGAGTAGTAACATCAACAGCTAAACTGCTTCTCCATACTTGTGGCATTTTGAAGTTATTGTCAATCATATCCACCTGAGTTGGGCCGGTAGCTGCTGTGTTAGCACCTTGTTGGTTAACAAAGCCTAAACCACCGTTTGCAGGGGCTTGTACCGGGTTAGTACCTGGTTTAATTGGCGCTGTAGCAGATGGTTTAACATCATACGCACCGTAAGTTACACCATTGTTGTAGAATGCATAACCAAACCATGCAAATGGAACACGACCTGTAAACATACCGCTACCACCACGTAAAACAACGCTTTGATCACCATTTATATCATAGTTAAATGATACACGTGGGTTAATTTCAACATTGTTAAGGTATTTGTTCTGGATGTTTTTTGGTAAAGTATAAGTAAAGGTTTTACCGTAGTTAGCGTCAACCGGTGCACCTGTAGTTTTAGCGCTTAACGGTTGTTTATCTGGGACGCCAGCATAGTCAAAACGGATACCTGCAGTTAATTTGAAGTTATCAGTTAACTGAATTTCATCCTGTCCATATAAGCTTAACAGGTCAACATTAAATTTAGCTGATGGGTTGTCAAGGATATAATCACGTGTGTTATCAGTATAGTTAAAGTTAGCACGTGTACGAGAAGGGATGTTAGCCAGGAAGTTAGCAATGCTGCTGTAAGCAATACGGCCGTTCCATGCATTAACAAAGTTATAAGTAATGTTATAAAACTCGTTGTGTGTACCGAAAGTAAAGGTATGTTTACCTTTAGTCCAGGTAAAGTTATCAGTTAACTCGGTAGTTTTTTGGCGCATATCAAAAATAGCAGCCTCGCGGTCTGTACCCATAAAGATGGTAGTACCAGGCGAGTTACCGGTAATCTCGATTTGCGGTAAAGCAGGGTTCGAGTTAGGATCACGGTAATCGTGTACGTTTGAGTAACCTACCAATAAGCTGTTACTTGCGTTGTTTGATATTCTTGATTTTAACTCGGCAACTGTTGAGCTTGAGTTATTATGCGAAGTATAGTCAATACCGCTGAAACGGAAGTTAGTCTGGTCGCGCTCCAGGTTGGTAGCTGACGAGCTGATAGTATTGTTACGGATAGTTAACTGGTTTTTATCGTTGATATTCCAGTCTAAACGGTTAAAGAACTTGTTAGAGTTTGAGAAAATGGTAGTATTACCATAAGTACCCGGATCTAAACCGCTGTAAGTTTTAAATGCTGCAGCAAGGTTTTGTGCATCTTGCAAGCTTAATATTTTAGCAGAACCTGCAGTACCAGCAGCAGAAATAACCGGATCTTGACGGCGGTTGATCTCTTCGTTGGTAAAGAAGAACAATTTGTTTTTGATGATAGGGAAACCTAAACGGCCACCAACCTGGTAATCATGAAAATCACTTGGCTCTTTAGCGCCATCGCCACCTGCTGCTGCAGAAGCGTTGTTTTTACCTGTTAAGGTTGCGTTACGGCCATAAGTGTAGATAGAACCGGTTACATCGTTTGTACCGCTGCGGGTTACCGCGTTAATACTACCACCTAATACGTTACCAATTTTAATGTCGAAAGGGGCTACATAAACTTGTATATCCTGTACAGCATCCATTGGTACCGGGTTGGTACGTGTACTGCTACCAACCTGGCCAGAGCTATTGTTTTGACCACCCAGTGATGGGCTGAAACCAATTGCATCGTTATTGATAGCACCATCTAACGTTACGTTATTGTAACGGTAGTTAGTACCCTGGAAAGAGTTGTTGTTACTTTGAGGAGTAGTACGGGTTAAATCGGCAAAGTTACGGTTGATAGATGGTAACGTTTTAATTGCATTTTGACCAATACGTGTACCTGCGCCAGTTTTTGTACCACCAGCTGTACCACGTACAGTAACTTCTTTCAAAGCAGTAGCTTCTTCACTTAACATAAAATTGAACGTCATCCCACCTAAATTGAAGTTAAGGTCTGGGTGTTCTTCTTTTTTGTAACCAATAAAGGTAACTGTGATGGTGTAAGGGCCACCCGGGTTAACGTTGGCGATGGTATACCGGCCATCGGTGTTGGTTTGTGCACCGTAACGTGTACCTGTGCTGGTGTTTACCGCCTGGATGGTTACACCCGGCATAGTAACGCCTTTTGAATCTACAACTTTACCACTCAATACTGTAGTAGTGATCTGCGCGCTGGCAGGAATGGCAAAGGAGATTGTGAGAACGGATAAGAGAATTAAGTAGAGCTTCTTCATGTGTGTTCAATTTGAGCACAAAGGTTCAGCAATAATATTAAGGCAATGTTAACAAAGCATTATGTTTGAAACCAAAACAGAACTAATATTTAACAATAAGTATAATTTGTTAATTCGGCGATTTGCTAATTTGCTAATAGACTGAATGTACGGTTGACCAAGGAGAACATTAATTTGTTAACTAAACTTTCCAAGCATTAACAAATTGCTTAATTAACAAATTGTCGAATTAAAAGCGTGCACCAAGCTTTTTGCCGAGGAAACTTACCAACCATACGGGTAACCGTAATATGCTGCTTATAAAAGCTGTTTGGCGTTTGCGGGAGATAATTAACAAACTAACCAGCGATGCAATTAAGATTGGCGTACAAATAACCCATACCGGCGGGCCAACCAATGCGCCCATTTCTGCCAGTTGCGATGCAGCGTACGACAATGCAAATAAAAGGATGAATAAAAAATACGATAATACAGGCGACTGTTTATACCAGTAAAAGCCCAAACCAGCTACGTAAAACGAAGCCCAGGTAAAATACCCTTTAAAACTACTCAACCAGCTCAATTGCGGAAAAGGGATAATCCATACCAACCCTAATATTGAGAAATAAAAGCAAAGCAAAAAGATGCTCAATATCAGCTTATCACCTGCAGATGGGTAACGCTCATTATACAGCGCAAAACAAACATCAATGGGGCGCTGGGCCCCACTGTTGTTTTTAGAAGTTTTTGTATTTGGTTTCAATGCGATAATATCTTAAAGCCCTCTCCTTTGGAGAAGGTTTGGGAGAGGTATTACTTAGCAAACGCTACCGAACGGGTTTCCCTGATTACGGTAACTTTGATCTGGCCCGGATAGGTCATTTCTGTTTGGATACGGTTTGAAATATCTGCTGCCAGTATTTCAGACTGTGCATCGCTTATTTTTTCGCTCTCAACCACAACACGCAGTTCGCGGCCGGCTTGTATAGCGAATGTTTTCTCAACACCAGGGTATGATAATGCCAACTCTTCCAGCTCTTTCAAACGTTTAATGTAGCTCTCTACCACCTCGCGGCGTGCACCGGGGCGTGCGCCAGATATAGCATCACAAGCCTGGATGATCGGCGAAATCATTGAGGTCATCTCAATCTCGTCGTGGTGGGCGCCGATGGCGTTACAAACTTCAGGATGCTCTTTATATTTTTCGGCCAGTTGCATACCTAAAATTGCGTGTGGCAATTCCGGGTTATCATCTGGTACTTTACCAATATCGTGTAATAAGCCGGCACGTTTAGCCAGTTTTACGTTTAAGCCCAACTCTGCAGCCATCGTAGCGCAGAAGTTAGCCACCTCGCGCGAGTGTTGCAGCAGGTTTTGACCGTAAGATGAACGGTAACGCATACGGCCAACCATACGGATCAGCTCCGGGTGTAAACCGTGGATACCTAAATCGATTACGGTACGCTCGCCAATCTCTACAATTTCTTCTTCAATCTGCTTTTTGGTTTTGGCAACTACCTCTTCAATACGTGCCGGGTGGATACGGCCATCTGTTACCAAACGGTGCATAGCCAAACGGGCAATTTCTCGGCGAACCGGGTCGAAACCAGAAAGGATAATAGCTTCAGGGGTGTCATCAACAATAATCTCGATACCGGTTGCTGCTTCCAGCGCGCGGATGTTACGACCTTCGCGACCGATGATACGGCCTTTGATCTCATCGTTTTCGATATTAAAGATAGATACGGTATTCTCGATAGCGCTCTCAGTAGCGGTACGCTGGATGGTTTGAATAACCACCTTTTTAGCCTCTTTAGTAGCAGTCAGTTTAGCTTCGTCAACAATATCCTTGATTTGCATCATGGCTTTGGTACGGGCTTCTTCGCGCAGGTTATCCACCAGTTGGTTTTTAGCTTCTTCGGCGCTTAAACCGGCAATGGTTTCCAGCTGCTGTAAATGCTGTTGCTTTAACACTTCAACCTCTTCCTGTTTTTTAACGGCCAATTCAGTTTGGCGCTCCAGGTTTTTACGTGTAGTATCAACCTCGGCGTCGCGGCGGTTAGCGTTTTCGAGCTTAGAGTTTAAAGATTGTTCTTTTTGTTTCAGCGAGTTTTCACGCTGATTGAGGTTGTTATTTTTTGAGTTAACTTCCTGCTCATGCTCTGCTTTTAGCTGTAAAAATTTCTCTTTAGCTTCCAGCAGCTTGTTCTTTTTCAGGATCTCGGCATTGTTCTCTGCCTCTTTTAAGATCTTCTTAACTTTATTTTGAGCCGATGTTTCTTGTTCCTTAAATAGCTTCCGTAGAAGGAATCGACCGATGACGATACCGATAATGGCACCTATCAAAAGCCCGATAATTACATAGAGTGTGTTCATAATGGTTATATATGTATAAAAAAACCGCAAGTAAATTTCAAGTGTCATCGTTTTAAAAACACATTCACAGGGGGACATCACAGCATTAAGCGCCTGCTATTAGTCCGCCCGATCACAGTATTTCCTGTTTTCAGTAGTGAAACTTAAAATTTAACCGCGGTTAAATTTTGCCCTTTGTATGTAAGAACGTTATTACTTCGAGAAAAAATCAGTCAATAATTGGTCTAATTTGTACACGCCGTCGGCTACTTCCGTATCCTCAACCGTAACCTTACGCTCTGCCTTTAATGATGCTGTTGCGTAATGAAGCACAGCCATCGAAAGCAGGTCCTGCTTGTCTCTAACGGCGTAATTCTCCTGATATTCCTTCAGTCGGTCGCCGATGAGCTTTGCTGCCCTGCGTATTATTTCTTCCTCTTCCATGCTTACCTTTAAAGGGTAAACTCTGTCAGCAATATTTATTTTTATGGAGATTTCTCCCATTGAGCTTGTTCACTTTTTTGCGTTACTTCTTTAGTAACACAATACACTTATCAATTTCCTGCACAAATTCGTTAATTTTTTGCTTGATGTCAAGGCTTTTTTCACTAGTTTCCGAAAATGATTTTGCCAGTTTCAATACACGAAGCTTCTCTTCCAACTCAACGTGCTTATTCTTGCCCTCTTTGATAGTACTTGTAAGCGTTTCCCGTTCACGCTTCAACAAATCATTTTCCTGCTGCAATACATTACAAAGCTCTATTAAGCGCTCCGTTTTTTCTGTAACTGCTGATAACTGTTCTGTTATTGATGCCATGTTTTGTTAGCGATTTGTTGGATTAAGTTGGTGGAGTTAAGCGGTTGATTGGTTTGCATCTTTAACTCATTCTAACCTCATCAACTTAATTAACCACCCACTTAAAACTACTTTCTGATCTCCGCTCCTGCTTCTTTTCCTAAGTTATAAATTAATTTCTGCATTATGCTGTCAATGGCTTTGTCGGTAAGGGTTTTCTCCTCATCCTGCAAAATAAAGCTTAACGCGTACGATTTTTTACCGGCCGGCAATTTATCGCCCTGGTAAACATCAAACACATTCACATCGGTCAACAACTTGCGCTCGGTTTTTTGTGCGATTAATTTCAGCTGATTAAACGTAACCGATTGATCAACCAGCATCGATAAATCGCGCCTTACAGCAGGGAATTTAGATACATCCTTAAACGTGATCTTATTCTTTTGTACCAGTTGCAATATCAGGTCGAAATTAAACAGGGCGAAGAATACTTCTTTCTCCACATCTGTTTTCTTTAAGGCCGATGGCTGTACCGTACCAAACTTAACCAGCGTTTTACCACCACGATAGTTGTACTGTAAGCCGTAGGTTAGTTCATCGTCAGCCACGTCTTCTACACGGTAGTCTGTCAGGTTCAGGCGATCAATTAATTCATCAACCGCACCTTTTAAGTGGTAGAAAGAAACCGTTTCTGATTTGTGGACCCATTGCTCGCCCTGGTTTGCACCGCTGATGAACAAGGAAAGCTGGCGGCTCTCGATATATTTATCTTCTTTAACACCGTACACCTTGCCAAACTCGTAAAGTTTAACATTAGCATTTTTACGGTTTTGATTGTAAGCAATAGCCTCCAGGCCCGAAAATAGCAAAGTTTGGCGCATAATATCCAAATCATTACTCAATGGGTTCAATATCTTAACGGCATGCTCCAGATCGATAGCATAACTTGAACTGGTTAAGGAGTTAGCCAGCATTTCGTTAAAACCATTAGCAGTAAGCAATTCAGAAATAATACGCTGAATGGTATCACGCTCGGGCTTAGCTGAAGTGTTTAGTGAAGCGCGGATCTGGGTAGGGATTTCGATGTTGTTGTATCCGTAAATACGCAGCACCTCTTCAATCACGTCAACCTCGCGGGTAACATCCACACGATAGGCAGGCACAGCCAGTAACAAGCCTTCTGCGCTCTCTTCTTCTACTTTGATACCCAAGGCCTCGATAATAGCTTTGATCTCTGCAGCAGGGATATCTTTACCAATCAGGCGGATCGCGTTTTTGTAGCTAAACTCAACCTGGAAGGCTTCGGCTCTGGCCGGGTATATGTCTGATATGTCGGATGAAATACTTCCGCCTGCAATTTCTTTAATTAACAGGGCGGCACGCTTCAATGCGAAGACGGTCATATCCGGATCTGTACCTCTTTCGAAACGGAAAGAAGAATCAGTTTTCAGTCCAAAACGTTTTGATGTTTTACGAACAGAAACCGGGTTAAAGTAAGCGCTCTCTAAAAATACATTGGTAGTAGCATCGCTCACGCCCGATGTTGCGCCGCCAAATACACCGGCAATACACATTGGCTCGGCGGTGTTGCAGATCATCAGATCATCCTGGTGCAACTTACGCTCAACTCCATCCAGAGTAACAAAAGGCGTTCCTTCGGCAACCGTTTTTACAATCACCTTGTTACCGGTAATCTTATCAGCATCAAACGCATGCATCGGCTGACCAAGATCATGAAGCACAAAGTTGGTAATATCAACCACGTTATTGATAGAACGCACGCCGATAACAGCCAAACGCTCCTTTAACCATTTTGGCGATTCGCCAACTGTAATACCCGAAATAGTTAAACTGCTGTAACGGATAGCCGCTTTACTTTCCACCTCAACGGGGATCACCAGATCGTTATTATCTACCGCAAAGGCCGATACATCCGGTTTAGTAATATATGTACGTAAAAATGCAGCAATATCACGCGCAGTACCCAGGTGCGAAGTAGCGTCGGCACGGTTTGGCGTTAGGCCAATCTCGTACATGTAATCGTCGGGCAGGTTAAAGTAGTCTTTAGCCAGGGTGCCAACTACAGCATCTTCGGGCAGTACCATTATCCCGGCATGCGATTCGCCCAGGCCAATCTCGTCATCAGCGCAGATCATCCCTTCGGATACCTCTCCCCTGATCTTCGATTTTGCAATTTTAAAAGGTTCGCCATGGGTTGGGAAAACGGTTGTACCAACTACGGCAACAACTACTTTTTGTCCGGTAGCCACGTTGGGCGCACCGCAAACAATCTGCAGGTCTTCGCCTGTGCCAACATCAACGTGGGTAACACGCAGGCGGTCGGCATTGGGGTGCTGGGCACAATCTTTAACGTAACCAATCACCAGGCCTTCCAGTCCACCGGGAATTGCCTGTACTTTTTCCAGGCTTTCCACCTCCAAACCAGTACTGGTAAGGATCTGTGAAATTTCAGCCGGGGTTTTATCTGTCTGTATAAATTCTTTAAGCCAATTATAAGATATCTTCATTCGATGTGATGATAATCGGCAAAGATAAGATTTTGGATGAAATGCATAGGGGGATTTGAGAATAAGCTCATAAGCATCGTTGCGTTCACCTTGCTCGTCATTGCGAGCGATAGCGTGGCAATCCCAGACCTACAGAGATGATACCTCAATAATGCACAATCCGTTTTTCATTAGGAATGGTAGCATGATTTATGAAACGTCAGTGGATGTAACTTTCTTTTTTCCGCAAAAAGAAAGTCACCAAAGAAAAACTCGTG
>CAHJXH010000086.1 GCA_903644075.1 Sphingobacteriaceae bacterium
CAATAATAATTTTTGCTGCTTTTACGCTTAATTTGCAGCTCATTCTTTTCATGTGCGGCATTATTATGCTTACCCGTAGTATGGTTTCTTTACTATCGAACCAAAGCAACGGGCAAAATACTTTTTTACACCCGCTGCAAATGGCGAGTATGGCTATTATTGGGTTCTTTGCCATTCAAAAACATCTAACTAAAACAACACTATGGAAAGGCCGCCGCGTTTAAGCGCAAAAGCAGCAAAAATTATTATTGTGTTGTTTCACACAGTGGGTTTAATCGGTATGCTGATCCCAGCAACCCAAGCGCTATTTTTAAAGATAGTCCCGTTTCATTTATTGCTGATGTTGCTGGTGGTTTTCTTTAGTCACAAGTATATCGACGAACGGTTTGTTGGTTTTGTTATTCTGATCTACTTATCAGGCTTTTTGGCCGAATGGATAGGCGTACACAAAGGCTGGCTCTTTGGCGATTATGTGTATGGAAAAACGCTGGGTACAAGCGTACTGGACATTCCGCTAACCATCGGCATCAACTGGTTCCTGCTCATTTACTCGGCAGGGGTAACCATGCAACGCTTACGAATTAAAAGTGGCTGGGCACGTATTATTTTAGGTGCATTGGTGCTGGTACTGCTCGATATGCAGATTGAGCCCGTTGCCGTAAGGTTTGATTACTGGCATTGGGCTGATAGTATTGTGCCCATTAAAAATTATGTCTGCTGGTTTTTGGTGAGTGGCTTAATGCTGTGGGTTTTCGAACAATTTAAATTCAGGAAACAGAGCTGGGTAGGGCCAATATTATTGGGTGTACAGTTTGTATTTTTTGGGGTGTTGAATTTGGTGTGAATACTGATATACCAATAACATTCGTTTTAATTTTTTAGCGTAAATTTGCAGGCATGGGCGAGTACAATCTTCAGGTAACTATCGATCAGGATTCGGGCTTTTGTTTCGGGGTGGTTTACGCCATTGATATGGCCGAAGAAATTCTGGAAGAGCAAGGCTATTTATATTGCCTGGGCGACATAGTACACAACGACGAAGAGGTTGAACGCCTGAAAGCCAAAGGTCTGCGCATCATAGATCATGAAGACCTAAAGACGCTGCACAACGAGAAAGTACTGATCCGCGCACACGGCGAGGCTCCGGATACTTATCGTACCGCGCTCGAAAATAATATTATGCTGATTGATGCCTCGTGCCCGGTAGTGTTAAAGCTGCAGCACCGCATTAAAACCTCGCACGATAGTAAAGAGAATATCCTCATCTTTGGTAAACATGGCCACGCCGAAGTGATCGGTTTGCAGGGACAAACTAATGGTGATGCCTTGGTATTTCAGGATATAGCCGAGCTGGACAATGTTGATCTGCCAAAACAAATTACATTCTACAGCCAGACTACCAAAAGCACAGAGAAATTCTACGCCATTAAAGACGAACTGATTAGCCGCGGTTACGAATTAAAGGCCAACGATACCATTTGTCGCCAGGTATCAAACCGGGATAAAGACCTGCACACTTTTGTAACCAACTTTAACAAGATCGTGTTTGTGTCGGGCAAAAAATCATCAAATGGTAAGGTGCTGTTCGAGGTGTGTAAAAAATATAATCCAGATACCTACTTCGTTT
This sequence comes from Sphingobacteriaceae bacterium, assembly GCA_903644075.1. Taxonomy (GTDB): domain Bacteria; phylum Bacteroidota; class Bacteroidia; order Sphingobacteriales; family Sphingobacteriaceae; genus Mucilaginibacter. The sequence goes on from CAHJXH010000086.1 coordinate 1,628, forward strand.
CTTCTGCAAACGAACTCACTGCCGATATGTTCACCCCCGGCGATACCATCGGTATTGCAGGTGCAACATCAACCCCTATGTGGCTGATGCAGGATGTAAAGGCTGCGTTGGAACAGTTTTAACTCCTAATCCGCCTATCGGCGGAGGAACAATAAAAACATTACGGAACAATAGTTAAGCAGATAAGTTAATCTTATAATGGATACACCTACCAAGATCAGCTCATCAACTTCTGCTTCTCCGCCTATCGGCGGAGGCTGGGGGGCTTTCTTCGCTGTTTTAATCATCGGTGGATGGGCTTTATCTACCATCCTGTTAATGCAATGGCATTTTAGCTTTGCCAACCCCTTAGTTTACCTTTTTGTACTGTTACAAATGCATTTGTATACCGGCCTGTTTATTACCGCGCACGATGCCATGCATGGTACGGTGTCATCAAACAAAAGCATTAACAATGCGGCGGGCTTTGTAGCCACTTTTGTATACGCAGCGTTCTGGTATCCAAAACTCTATACTAAGCACCACCAGCATCATCAGCATGTACACACGGAGTTGGACCCCGATTATCATCATGGCAATTTCATGAGCTGGTATATCCGGTTTATCAGAAATTATTTATCCATCTGGCAGGTGGTTTGGATGGCTATTCTTTTTAATATCCTGAAGATCTGGATTCCGCAGCCTAATCTTTTAATGTTTTGGGTATTGCCATCGTTGCTAAGCACTTTGCAGTTGTTCTATTTCGGTACCTATCAGCCACACAAAGGCGAGCACGATAACAAATATCATTCCCGTACGCAGAAGCGTAATCATGTGGTGGCATTTTTAACCTGTTATTTTTTCGGCTATCACTATGAGCATCACGATTCGCCGGGTACGCCATGGTGGATGCTCTGGAAAACGACGCCCCCGGCCTCTAAATCGTAACCCCGTAATCTTTACCCCTTATTAAAGTTAGTGGTAGTAGCACTGCCTTTGCCTTCCCTTTAAAGGGGAAAATACTGTAACTGCTTTTTGCAAAAACGATAACAAGGGGTAAGATTTAGATTGATTGAACTTGAAAGAAACTGAGAAAGCAATAGCGTAAATCTATTGCGTATCGAAAAAAGTGATCTGTGTCAGCTACAGGGAGTATTACAAATAGTTGACAAAAAATATCTGATATTTGCTGCACTCAATTATGTCGAAAAAAGGAATACTGTTAGTCAATTTAGGTACGCCGGACAGTCCGCAAACGCCGGATGTTCGCAAATATTTAAACGAATTTTTAATGGATGGGCGGGTTATCGATGTTAACCCTGTATTGCGCACATTTTTGGTTAGAGGGGTAATTACACCTTTCCGCAGTCCTAAATCGGCCAAATTGTACCAGGAGATCTGGTCGAAAGAAACCGGTTCGCCCTTGCTGTACTACAGTAAAATCCAGCATAAGTTGTTGCAGGAGCGTTTGGGTGATGAATACCAGGTTGAACTGGCTATGCGCTATCAAAGCCCATCTATTGAAGAAGCTTTAGACAGACTGAAAGCAAACCTGGTAGAAAGCATCCGCGTAATCCCGATGTTCCCGCAATATGCCTCGGCAAGCACAGGTTCGGTGATGGATAAGGTAATGGAACTGGTACGTACCTGGCAAACCATCCCTAATATTTCGTTCGTTAACTCGTTCCATAACGAGCCTTCGATGATTAAGGCATTTGCCGAGAACAGCAAAAAACATGGTGTCGAAAATTTTGACCATGTACTGTTTAGTTTCCACGGTTTGCCGCAACGCCAGCTGATTAAGTGTGACCACACCGGTAACTACTGCCTCAAAAAAGATGGGTGCTGCGATACCCTGAACGATGTTAACAAGTTCTGTTACTCGGCACAATCGCACGATACTGCCCGTTTAATAGCCGAAGAATTAGGCATCCCAAGAGAAAAATATACCATCTGTTTCCAATCGCGCCTGGGGAATGATCCATGGGTTCAGCCATATACCAGTGAAATAGTAGCTAAGCTTGCCAAAGAAGGCAAAAAACGAATGCTGGTTTTTTGCCCGGCCTTTGTTGCTGATTGTTTGGAGACCGTTTACGAAGTATCGCAGGAATATAACGAAGAGTTTAAAGCCTTAGGAGGCGAGCACATTCAACTGGTAGAAAGCCTGAATGATAACCCGTTGTTTATTGATACGCTGGAAGGTTTAGCAAAGGGAAAGTAAACTCAATTGTTGGTGACAAAACCAACAATGACGCAAATTTGTCATTTTGAGTTATAAAATCCGGGGCCTCTAAGGGTTCAATGATATGTTTGAAAATCAGTCACTTAATAAACATGTCATGGGTAGCAATAGCGAAGAATCTTCTTCGATCTGTATAGACGCTTACTTATCGAAGAAGATTCTTCATTACATTCAGAATGACAAAATAGTAATTAAAAGATTTGCGTTAAAGATTGCAGAGAACACGGCCGGTGTAAATACGGTGTAATTCGCGCTATCCAATCGCCTTCAAAATCTTCTCAGTAGCCCCAACATTCTGCTGTACGTAAGCTTTAATTTTGTCCGAAGCAAAACTTCTATACTCAACATCCAGCATTAGTAAATCGGTAGCTTCAATTAGCTGTTCGGCATTATTAATGCTAATGCCGGCTTTCAAATGCACAATATCCCTTGCCTCTTTAAACGCCGAATAATTGGGGCCGAAAATTACAGGTAAGCCAAATGCAGCAGCCTCTAAAGTGTTGTGTATGCCCCGGCCAAAGCCGCCGCCTATGTAGGCGACTTCACCATATTGGTAAAGGGACGAGAGCATGCCAATGTTATCAATAATGAGGATTCGGTTGTCGGTTATTGGTTGTCGGTTGTCGGTGATTTGCGAAAATCTTATGGTGCTTTCAGATGGTAAAAGATCCAGAAGCTTCACAATCCGTTCTTCACCAATCTCGTGTGGGGCAATGATCCATTTCCAATCGGGGTGTCGGTTAATGATGGTTGAGAGCAGCTCTTCATCCTGCGGCCAGGTGCTGCCGGCTATAAATACTTTTTGGTTGTTTTTAAATTCGGCAATAACGGGTAACTCTTTTGGCGCTTTGGCATTGGCCCAAACGCGATCAAAACGGGTATCGCCGCTTAGGGTTGTAGTGGTAATTTTTACAGATTTAAGCAATTCAACAGAAGCCTCATCCTGCACAAAAAAGTGTGTAACCATTTTTAACATGCTGCGGTGCAGGCTGCCATACCATTGAAAAAATATTTGCTTTGGCCTGAAGATGCCCGATACGATATAAAGCGGGATCTGCCGCTGATGCAGTTGGTTAAAATAATGGTACCAGTACTCGTACTTGGTAAATATGGCTGCTTTGGGCTTTATGGTGTTGATGAAATGACTGGCATTGGTGGCTGTATCCAAAGGCAGATAATAAACCGCATCGGCCAATGGCGTGTTTTTCCTGATCTCATAACCCGATGGTGAGAAGAAAGTAATAATGATTTTGGTAGAAGCATCTTTCGTTTTCAAAGCTTCCAGTACCGGGCGGCCTTGTTCAAATTCGCCCAGCGATGCAAAATGAAACCAAATACAACTTTCTGTTGTTGCAATGTGCTGGCTGCTACGGCCCTTTATCCAGAGCTTAGCCTTTGCATCAAAAAAGGAAGCCGCGTATACAGCTAAAAAGTAAAGGCGTATGCCAATGTTATATAACAGCAACATTAAAAAATGAAATTCCTTATATTCGTCCGGGGGTAAAAATAGGAATAATTATAGTAGCGAGGCAGTCCATGGCCCATCGTCTATAGTCCATGGTCTTATATCCCTTTAAAAAATCGACAAATTATAAATAATGAGCAAAATATTAGTTACCGGCGGCCTGGGTTTCATTGGTTCGCACACAGTTGTGGAGTTAGTAAATGCGGGTTACGAACCGATTATCGTTGATGATCTGTCGAACTCAAATATCAAAATCTTAGATCAGCTGACAACCATCTTAGGCTTTAGGCCAGCTTTTCATCAATTGGATTTATGTGATGAAGCCTCTGTGCAAACACTGGCTACCGCAGTGCCAGATCTTTCTGGCATTATTCATTTTGCTGCATTTAAAGCCGTGGGCGAGTCCGTTAAATTGCCGTTGAAATACTATCGCAATAACTTTTACTCATTAATTAACTTGTTAAATGCTTACTACAGCAAGCCGCTAAACTTTGTATTTTCATCAAGCTGCACAGTGTATGGCCAGCCCGATCAATTACCTGTTACAGAAGATGCGCCTGTAAAACCGGCACAATCTCCATACGGCAACACCAAGCAAATAGCCGAAGAAATACTAACCGATATGGTAGCTTCGGGTACCAACTATAAAGTGATCTCATTGCGATACTTTAACCCGGTTGGCGCGCATGAATCGGCCTTAATTGGTGAGCTGCCAATCGGTGTACCACAAAACCTGGTTCCGTTTATTACGCAAACAGCTATTGGTAAACGCGAAAAAGTGACTGTGTTTGGCGATAAATATAATACCCCTGATGGTAGTGCAGTAAGGGATTATATCCACGTGGTTGATTTGGCTAAGGCACACGTTATTGCGCTTAAATTAATGGGAAAAGATAGCTTTAGTGGCTATGATGTATTTAACCTGGGTACCGGTAACGGTAGTTCGGTGTTAGAGGTTATCCATGCTTTTGAAAAAGCTACCGATGTAAAGTTAGCTTACGAAATTGGCCCTGCCCGTGCGGGCGATGTAGAACAGGTTTGGGGCGATGTAACCAAATCGGCCAATGTGCTGGGCTGGCGTGCCGAGCTTAGCTTAGATACCATGATGGCTTCGGCCTGGGCATGGGAGAAGTACCTGAACCAAAATCCTTTATAATACGTATTAAAAATATCATGAAAAAAATTATCATCACCGGAGGCGCTGGTTTTATTGGCTCACACGTAGTGCGCCGTTTTGTTAAAAACCACCCGGAATATCATATCATCAATCTTGATAAACTAACTTATGCCGGTAACCTGGCTAACTTAAAGGATATTGAGAACGAGCCTAATTATAGTTTTGTTAAAGGCGATATTGTTGATGCCGCTTTTATCCAAACCCTGTTTGAGCAGGAGCAGCCTTATGCGGTAATTCACTTAGCGGCCGAATCACACGTTGACCGTTCTATCATTAACCCTTTAGAGTTTGTGATGACCAACGTGATCGGTACCGTTAACTTACTGAACGCTGCCCGCCACATCTGGAAAGATAAATATAACGAACACCGTTTTTACCATGTATCAACCGATGAGGTTTATGGCACACTGGGCGATACCGGCATGTTTACCGAGACAACTGCATACGATCCGCACTCACCATACTCGGCATCAAAAGCAGGGTCAGATCATTTTGTACGGGCTTACCACGATACTTATGGTATGGATGTGGTGATCTCTAATTGCTCAAATAACTATGGCTCATTCCACTTTCCGGAGAAACTGATTCCGTTAGCAATTCATAACATCAAGCAAAATAAAGCTGTACCTGTATATGGTAAGGGCGAAAATATCCGCGACTGGTTATGGGTTGAAGACCATGCCCGTGCTATAGAATTAATTTTCCACGAAGCTAAGTCTGGTGCAACTTATAATATTGGCGGCCATAACGAATGGAAAAACATCGACCTGATCCATACCTTATGCGCTATCCTCGATAAAAAATTAGGTAGAGAAGAAGGTGAATCGGCCAAGCTGATCACTTTTGTAACCGACCGTGCAGGGCACGATCTGCGTTATGCAATCGACGCTACCAAACTTAAAAACGAATTGGGCTGGACCCCAAGCGTAACTTTTGAAGAAGGTTTGGAGAAAACAGTTGATTGGTTTTTAGAGAATGAAGAATGGCTTAATGATGTAACTTCTGGCAACTACCAGCAATATTATCAAAGCCAGTACGCAAACAGATAAACATGTTCGGGCTTTTTAAGCGGAAAAGAAAAGAGGAGGTTGATACCCGCAGTATTGAGTTTTATTACGACAGTATAGCTGTTGATATGCACTCGCACGTGCTGCCGGGTATTGATGATGGTGCGCAAACAGTTGAAGAATCTATCGTCCTCATCCAAAAGATGATGGACCTAGGGATTAAAAAAATTATTGCCACGCCACACATCATGGCCGATCTGTATCAGAATACGCCCGAAACAATTAGTGCTTCGCTTGAATTACTAAAGGCTAAACTGGTTGAAGAGCGGATGACTATTGACATCAGCGCTGCAGCTGAGCATATGCTTGACGAACGGTTTGAACAACGCATAGATGAAGGCACATTATTAACAATGGGCGAAAATTATGTGTTGTTTGAACTTTCTTTTGTAAGCAAGCCCCCGCATTTAATCGAGATCATAAAAAAAATGCGTGCAAAAGGTTATCAACCCATTTTAGCGCACCCCGAGCGATACCAATATTTAACCATGAAAGAATACGTGGATATTAGGGAATGGGGAAGCTTATTACAACTGAACACAAATTCACTTTGCGGTTACTACGGCCATGCTGCCAAACAAACTGCCGAACAATTAATAGATGCCCAAATGGTTGATTTTATATCGAGCGATATGCACCACCCAAGGCATGCGGAAGCTTTTGAGCAAACGTTAAAAGAACCTTATCTTAAAAAGCTAATTTTTGAGCAAGGGACGTTGAAGAATAAATTGTTGTTGTAAAATAGTCCTCACGTCATTAAGTCTTCACGTCATGCCGAATTTTTATTTCGGCACCCCACATGCTAAGTATGCGATGAGCGCTGTCGTCGACCTGTCCTGTGGGGTACTGAAACAAGTTCAGCATGACGGCAGGAGAGCGTTTGTTACTATAAACAATTTATCTACTCATAGCGCAAAGCCTCAACCGGATCGAGCTTCGAGGCCTTTTTTGCAGGATAATAGCCCGAACCTAGGCCGATACCGGTACAAATTACTAGAGCCATAAATAACCACATCCAGGGTATAACAAAGTGCCCGCTAATTTGAATGGCTATCAGGTTGCCTATACCCATCCCCAATACAATACCGCCGGCACAACCCATCAGGCATATTACAATAGCCTCAATCAAAAATTGCTTGCGTATAATGGATGGAGTTGCTCCGATAGCTTTACGTACACCAATTTCGCGCGTGCGCTCTGTTACCGATACCAGCATTATATTCATAAGGCCAATAGCTGCACCTAATAAGGTAATAATACCCACTGCAAAACCGGCAAGTTGTATACCAGCCAGCTGACCGGCCAATTGTTGTTGTATGGAATCGCTCCGGGTAATTTCGAAGTTGTTGTCTTTATCAACCGTTAAGCCGCGAATATTGCGGAATGCCGAAGTGGCTTCGCCGGTTGTAGCCTCCAATGCGCCCGGATTGCTAACCATAACACTGATGGTAAATGATGGATTGGTACTGGTAGTTATTTGCTTGGCTTTAAATACAGGAATGATACAAACCTTATCGCCACCCATGCCCGCACTCGATCCTTTGGATTGCAATAGCCCAATAACCCTGAATTTATTAGCCCCTATCAGCATCAGTTTATTGATAGGATTTTCTGCTTTAAACAATCGTTTACGAATATCGTCGCCAATAATAACCACGTTAGTGCCGTGTTCTAACTCTGATGCCGAGAAATTACGCCCCGAAGCCAGTTTATATCCTCCCGTTAACAGGTAGTTTTCATCAGCGCCTAGAACCACAATATTAGGGTTCGATTTTATATCGCCATATTTTACAGTAGCAGCCTGGGAGGCATAAGTGTTAATAGAGATTTGTACAGGAAGTTTAAAGTTTTTCTTAAACCTTACGGCTTCATCATAACGGATAGCTTTATAATATTTACGGTTCCCGCCATTGCCAAAGCTAATGCCCGAGCCCCGGTTACGGATGGTGAAGGAGTTGGCACCCATGCTCGAGAAAGCCTCGTTAGTCCACTGGCTAATTCCTTCAATAGCGGTTAAAATGCCAACCAGCGCCATAATACCAATGGCAATAATTAAGGCGGTAAGGGAGGTGCGCAGCCTGTTTCCGGCGATGGATTGCATGGCTATGGCCACATTCTCTTTAAAACTGGTTTGTACAGGCATGCGATAAAATTAATGAATTATACGGGGGTTAGACCGCAAGCCTGTACGCTTTGTTACAGCAGTTTATTTAGTTATGCAAATAAATTTGTTCGGTAAGGTAATAATAAAGGTAAAAGAGGTGTGTAATTCGTGATTGCTGCTTTGGCATCGCCACAAAAAACAATGGCTGGGCAATAATTAATTGCCCAGCCATTGCCCGTCAGGAATTTATGTAAATTCTTTTTTATACTGAGAATGAAGTACCGCAACCGCAGGTGCTTGATGCATTTGGATTGTTAAAGGTAAACCCACGTGCATTTAAACCATCCTGAAAATCGATTTGCATACCGGCAAGGTACATGCCATGTGCTTTGTGCATGTAAACCTTTACACCTTCAATATAATAAGTGTTATCGCCGTCTTTAGTTTGGTCAAAGCCCAGTATGTAGTTCATACCGGCGCAGCCGCCACCTTCAACGCCAACACGCAGGCCAAAATCGTCGCCGATTTCTTGCTGGTCTTTTAATTTTTGTATCTCTTTTACTGCACCAGCGGTAAAAGTAACAGGTGCCACTAAGTTTTCAACAACAGTACTCATCTTATATTTTTATTTAGCTATACAAATATAAGCTAAAATGCAGATTTTTGTTCGGGTTACCTTTTATTTGACCGTCACCTAACATTTTTAAATTTACCTATGATTTCAATCAGTTTACTGCTGGACGTATTAAAGTATCTTATTGCCGGTTTAGGCGTTGTTGGTATTTCCTTCTATTTCATTAAACCTTACATTATGCGCAGCGAACGTATCCAGATTTTGGAGATGAAAAGGGCCATCAGCAACCAGGTTTTACCATTGCGCTTGCAGGCTTATGAGCGTATGGTATTGTTTATCGAACGCCTTAACCCATCTAATTTATTACTCCGCGTAAACGCACCCGATTATACCCCGCAAGAATTATACAGCATGATACTGGCCGATGTGCGTAACGAGTTTCAGCATAACATTACCCAGCAAATTTATGTGAGCAACGAAGCCTGGCAGGTGGTAAAAAAGGTAAAAGATGATACCCTTAATTTGGTAAATAACGTGGTGCGCAGCCTGCCCCCAACAGCTACCGGCCTTGATGCCAGCAGACTGATATTGGCACACATGAGCCAAATGGAAGAAGATCCATACGAGATTGCTGCAACTTTGGTGAAGAAAGACCTTGATCTTATATTTTAATAATGGCTGATAAAAAGTTCACCTCATCGGGTATAGAAGTTAAGCCTATATATAAAGGTGAGGGGAGCGAAGCGCCCGGCGAGTTCCCGTACACGCGCGGCATACAGGCCGATATGTATCGCGGCAAATTGTGGACCATGCGGCAGTATGCAGGTTTCTCTACCGCCGAAGAATCGAACAAACGTTATCATTATTTATTAAAACAAGGCACAACAGGTTTATCGGTCGCCTTTGACTTGCCCACCCAAATTGGCTACGACTCTGATCATGAGCTGGCCGAAGGCGAAGTAGGCAAAGTAGGCGTAGCTATCGATTCGTTAGAAGATATGGAGATTTTGTTTGATGGTATCACGCTGCAAAACATCACCACCTCCATGACTATTAATGCCACGGCCTCCATACTGTTGGCCATGTACATTGCCTTAGCCAAAAAGCAGGGGGCTGATCTCAACCAAATTTCGGGCACCATACAAAACGATATATTAAAGGAGTACGCCGCACGGGGTACCTATATCTATCCACCTGCGCCATCCATGCGCTTAATTACGGATGTGTTTGCCTGGTGTAGCACTGAGGTGCCCAAATGGAATACCATTTCTATCTCCGGATACCATATCCGCGAGGCTGGCTCAACCGCAGTACAGGAACTGGCTTTTACGCTGGCCAATGGAAAAGCTTATTTGCAAGCCGCTCAAAGCAAAGGCTTGGATATAAATGTATTTGCCAAACGACTGTCCTTCTTCTTTAACTGCCACAATAACTTTTTCGAAGAGATTGCCAAGTTTAGAGCTGCGCGAAGGATGTGGGCGTACATTACCAAGGATTTGGGCGCAACAGATCCATCGGCACAGAAGCTGAGGTTTCATACACAAACCGGTGGCTCTACCTTAACGGCACAGCAACCTTTAAATAATATAGTAAGGGTAAGTAACCAGGCTATGGCAGCCGTGTTGGGAGGTACACAATCGCTGCATACCAATGGTTATGACGAAGCCTTATCACTACCTACCGAGCAAGCTGCTAAAATTGCCCTGCGTACCCAGCAGATCATTGCTTTCGAGAGTGGCGTTACTGATACGGTTGATCCGTTAGCGGGTTCATATTTTATAGAATCGCTTACTGATGAGATGGAGACTGCCGCACAGATCTATATAGATAAGATAGATGCCATGGGTGGTTCTGTTAAAGCCATTGAGCAGGATTATATGCAGCAGGAAATTGCAGCTGCGGCCTATCAATATCAAACCGAGATAGAAAATGGTGAGCGAATTTTGGTAGGCGTAAATCGTTTTACAGAAGAAGCCGCGCACCTTACAGATGTGTTTAGGGTTGATGATTCAATTCGTATACATCAGGTAGATAAACTGAAACAATTAAAGGCTAAGCGCGTTAAAATGGAGGTTGATATTTTGTTGGATCAACTCAAGGCAGCGGCCGCAGGCGATGAGAATTTAATGCCTTATATATTAAGGGCAGTTGAAGCTTATGCCACCCTGGGCGAGATAGCAGATGTGCTGCGGACTGTGTTTGGCGAGTACTAAATAGATTGGTATTTTTCTGGTGCTTCACCCCCGCATCGGATGTCCGAAAATCTATTTACCGCTATTCCAGCTACTTGTAATTTGGTGTGTAAAAACAACTAATATTGGAGCAAAAGTTGCTATTCAAAGTTGTTAACATTTGTTAGTTATTCGTCTGGTTGTATATTTTTCTTAAGACGAAAATCGTGAAACATAGAATTAAGGTAAAAATTGAAGATTCTTAGAAATGTTTGTTTTTGAGGTCTTTAGGCCATTTTTTGACTTTATTATAACATAAATTTAATGTTAGAAAAATTTAAAATTTAATTTTTTAATCCGATTTTTTTCTGAATATTCGATGTTCCGTAGCGGGCACTAACGAAGTTTTGTTGTAGGTTACTAATCAGTGTTTTATTAAATTATTTATGGAAAAAACTTGTACTAACGTTTGGAATAACTGTCTTCAGATCATTAAAGATAATATCCCGGCCCAGAGTTTTAAAACTTGGTTCGAACCGATTAAAGCTTTAAGGGTTGATGGGAGTGTCCTTACAATACAGGTACCAAGTTTATTCTTTTACGAATGGCTGGAAGAACATTATGTGGGCCTGCTTCGTAAAACTATAAAAAAACAATTGGGCGATGAAGGGCGTTTGGAATACAATATCGTTGTAGAACAATCATCATCAAGCAAACCATACACCACCAACATGCCGTCTAACGGTAATGGTGCCGAAGCGAAAAATCAATCAATGCCAATCCCCATCTCTATCAATAAGGACATTAAAAATCCGTTTGTAATACCGGGGCTTAAAAAGCTGCACGTTGACCCGCAACTTAACCAGAACTATACTTTCGAAAATTTTGTTGAAGGAGATTGCAACCGTTTAGCACGTTCGGCAGGTTATGCCGTTGCTGCTAAACCCGGAGGCACCTCTTTTAACCCCTTAATGATATATGGTGGCGTAGGTTTGGGTAAAACCCACCTGGCACAAGCTATAGGTAACGAGATTAAGCGTACACTGCCAGATAAGCTGGTACTTTATGTATCGTGCGAAAAGTTCACCCAGCAGTTTGTTGATGCCTTAAAGCATAACAACATTAACGACTTTGTTAACTTTTACCAGGCCATCGATGTGTTGATCATGGATGATGTGCACAACTTTGCCGGTAAAGAAAAAACACAGGATTTCTTCTTCCATATCTTTAACCACCTGCACCAGTCTGGCCGTCAGCTGATCATTACATCAGATAAAGCACCTAAAGATCTTGCTGGTCTGGAAGAGCGTTTGCTATCACGTTTCAAATGGGGCCTTTCGGCAGATTTACAGATCCCTGATCTGGAAACCCGTATGGCTATCCTTAAAAACAAGATCTATCAGGACGGTATCGAACTATCAAACGATGTGATTGAGTATGTAGCACACAATATTGATAATAACGTACGTGAGCTTGAAGGAGCGATGGTATCTTTACTGGCGCAATCAACCCTTAATCGTAAGGAAATTGATTTGGCTCTGGCTAAGCAAATGCTGAAGAACTTCGTTAAAAACTCGACCAAGGAAATCTCGATGGAATACATCCAGAGCCTGGTTTGCGAGTACTTCGAAGTGCCTATTGAAATGCTGAAATCACAAACCCGTAAACGTGAAATAGTTCAGGCCCGTCAAATTTCGATGTACCTGGCTAAAGCACATACTAAAAGCTCGCTTAAAACAATCGGGAGTTTCTTCGGCGGCCGCGATCACTCAACCGTAATCTACGCCTGCCAAACTGTAGAAGACCTGATTGACACCGACAAGAAGTTTAAAGGCTACGTAGCCGATATTCAGAAAAAGCTAAAAATGTCCTAATTAATTATAAACCCAAAACGAGAGGCCTTGCATTTGCAGGGCTTTTTTGTTGCTATTTTTTTGAATTGATTTTCTTGTCGTAGGTAAGATATTCCTTTACATTTTTGTGGTATTGTGCATCGCTGATAAATATATCCTCAGGACTGTTAGCGTCTTTGAAATTTAGGGCCGGTACCGGATTATCTTTGCTACCATATTCGGTGGCATGGTACTCGTCTGCATTTACAGTTAGGTTAATTGTACTGCTTTCTATCGGCCCAAGCGATATATTGCTTTGTTTATTACCATACTCTTCAATAACAAAATATTTATCACTATTTACTGGTTTAATTAATACAACCAGTTTGCTTTTAGGATAACTGGCAGTAGCAAAAAAATGTGTGTATTGCTCGTGATGAAACTTAACTATTTTGATGCCACTAAATTGAATTATTTTGGAAGCTTGGATATAATTATTTGCTTGGCTATCAGTTGCTTCGTGTTTTTTGTACGATAGATAGTACAGCACATATAATACAATGAAAATGAATGGAATTACAATGAAAAATATGGATTTTAAATTTTTCAAAATCTATTATTTTTTCGAGTTGATTTTCTTGTCGTAGGTAAGATATTCCTTTACATTTTTGTGGTATTGTGCGTCATCAATATAAATATCATCGGGGCTATCTGCGTCTGCGAAATATAGCACAGGTATAGGCTTTGCACGAGTGCCATAAGCAGGGTTATTATATTCTTGTTGATTTACATTTGCATTGATTGCTCTGCGTTGTATAGCTCCTGCTGACACCACGCTTTGTTTATGGTCATAATCGCCTATGACAAAAAATTTGTTGTTTTTGCTCTGAAGCAATATTTCATATTTAACTTTAGGATAGCTCGATATGGCAAAAAAATGCGTGTACTGATCCTGTTTATCACTTAAAATAATAAAATCTTTAAGTTTTACCTTGCTTGAACCTTTGATGTAAGCTTCTACCTGCTTGTCCGTTGCTTTGTTAGTACTGTAGGATATATAGTATATGGCATAGGAAATTATTAAAACAAAAGGTAGTAATATATAAGCAATAGTTTTAAATTTTTCCATCTCCCTTATTTTTTCGAGTTGATCTTCTTGTCGTAAGTAAGGTATTCCTTTACATTTTTGTGATACTGAGCATCATCTATATAAATGTTGTCCGGACTGTTTGCGTCGTTAAAATACAAGATCGGTATTGGCTTCTCCCTGGTACCAAGACGTGGATCATCATACTCCGGTGTATTTATTTTTGCGTTTAGTGTTCTGTTATTTATTAATCCACCAGCTACAGGGCTTTGTTTGTGATTGTAATCTGCTATTAGATAAAATTTATTATCTGAAGAGGTAATTACTATTACTGTTTTGCTTTTGGGATAACTGGCAATGGCAAAGAAATGAGTGTATTGTTTAGTCGAATCACTTAAAACTGTTACTTTGTTTAGTCTTATAACTCTTGAGTTCGCTATGTAACTATTAACTTGTTCCTCAGTTGCTTCATTTGACGTGTAAAAAATGTAGTACGTGATATAGCCAACTATTAAGAATATAGGTAAAGCAAAATAAAATATTGTTTTAATTTTTTCCATTAGTAAATTGTTGAATAAATTTTGTCTACTGAAGCATTATTCTCTTGTGATAGAATTTCTTTTCTTATATCATTATTCTCATCAGCAAAATGCTCTTCAAATTTATTAGAAGCATAATCAATGCCTATTCCTATGGCTGCCAATCCCAAACCTCCAGTCCATTCTTTAAACATATCTTTTAATGTTTTATTAGCCATGCTGCCAGGTATTAATACAGCATATTTGTCGTAAGACCAGCCTTTGAAGCCTGCGAGTATCGCGCTTAATCCGGCTCCTTTTTCGGCCGAAAGATCGGTTCTTGATTCACCATAAGAATAAACACCAACCGTTAATGATGTATTCATGGCTTGTAAAAGCGCGGTTTTTCCGCCAGTATAGCCGGTTAATACGCCTATAGCCAGTTGAGAAATATAATGAGCGCTAATTTCCCTGTTGTTATTTACAGCTATTTTTTTCGCAAGTTCATTGGCGCTTGGAGGGTTTGCTGATGCAATTAGCACTCCGCCCTGTTTACAGTTAAGTAATGACTGGTTATATAAGATAGCTTTATGTTTATCAATTATAGTTTTATCATGAGGGAATGTCCAATCCGGCGAAATTTCTAAGGCGGAATTGCATACGTGATGTGCCCTAACAACAGCAACAATACCAAAGGCTGCAGATGCCGCTAATGCCCCGGCAATAAACCAACCCACCGGCCCCGATGCTATTAATAGGGCACCAATAGCTATACCTGCCACTAATGTAGCCAGGCCTCCCCAAAATTTAGCCGGCGATTTGCAGGTAAA
This sequence comes from Sphingobacteriaceae bacterium, assembly GCA_903644075.1. Taxonomy (GTDB): domain Bacteria; phylum Bacteroidota; class Bacteroidia; order Sphingobacteriales; family Sphingobacteriaceae; genus Mucilaginibacter. The sequence goes on from CAHJXH010000086.1 coordinate 16,674, forward strand.
TTGTGCCATAACCCCCTTGTCGACCACTGTAAGGAGTGGCGCCTTCCCCTTTTTTGTAGCTACAGTTACATGGCGTTTAGTATCATCCCGTACAAGCTTTTGTGGCGTGCCGGATAAATCATAAGTACACACGGCTAATCCGCCTTCTTCAATATACCCCTTCATAATTTTATCCTGGTTAGTTTAAATACTGCAATTGATTCGATATTATTTTTTACAGTTTCGCTTACTGTTGCCAATGCCGAATCTATTAGGCCATCATTTTTATTGATGATCACAGATTGCTCATACAGGTAATCGAAATTGGTAAAGTTGTATTGGATGGTTGGCTGATAGTGTTGCTGGTACTGCGTGGCAATATCGTGCAGGTTTGCAAACACGATATTGCTTGTTTTTTTGATAGTGAGTGTATCTTCAGTTTCGGATAATACCTCACTTGCAAAGGATAGGTCTATTTGCGTATTGAAAAGGTGAGAGCTTACCGTTTTGTTATCGTAAGCAAAGTTTTCATAGTTACTGCTAAACAAGTATTGATCAAGAATGATGTTATAAAAGAGGTTGATCTCCAGGTT
>CAHJXH010000087.1 GCA_903644075.1 Sphingobacteriaceae bacterium
CCGCCGCCCAATAGGGCAACCGGATTAACCCCTGTAAACAGGTAAATAATTAACCCAATCACGCCAACAACACCGCCGCCAACAGCAAATCCTCTGCCACCACCGCTGCTGCTTCCTTCTTCTACGTTATCACTTTCTTTACCGCCAAACCATTGCATATTGTCATTATTTTAATTGTTATCAGTTAACAGCAACAACTATTTTTTGTTTAGCTGTAACAAATGCAATAAAATGCTGCATTTTTTCACAAAACAGGCTTATAAATCAGTTAAAATCGATAAATTTCACATGTTACCCTTAAAACTTCAGCATGAAAAAAACTTTTACTCTCGGTTTTCTGGCTCTTTCGGCTTTTGCACAGGCCCAGCAACAAAACATCAGCGGTTTTTCGTCGGCTTCGGCAGCAACAGAGCTGCAGCACGAAAAACAGTTCGATCAATCTCTCAGCGCTAAACGTATCGGCGAAAGCATTAAGCAGCTTTCGGCCTACCCGCACCATTTGGGTTCGCCCGGTGGCAAGGCTGTGGCCGATGCCATTTTGGCCAAATACAAAAGCTTCGGCCTCGATGCACATATCGAAACTTATAACGTATTATTCCCAACACCCAAAACCCGTGTGCTGGAACTGCAGGGCGCAACTCCATATACCGCGTTGTTAAAGGAACCGGCACTGGCCGAAGACGCTACTTCGGGCCAGGAAGGGCAGCTCCCAACCTATAACGCCTGGAGCGCCGACGGAGACGTAACCGGCGAACTGGTTTTTGTAAACTATGGCTTGCCTGATGATTACGACCAGCTGCAAAAAATGGGGATTGATGTTAAAGGCAAAATAGTGATTGCCAAATACGGCCGCTCGTGGCGTGGTATTAAGCCAAAAGTAGCTTACGAGCACGGGGCTATTGGCTGTATCATTTACTCTGACCCTAAAGACGACGGTTTTACCCAGGGCGATGTATATCCTAAAGGAGCATTTAAAGGCGAATACGGTGTACAACGCGGTTCTGTATTGGATATGGTGATCTACCCCGGCGACCCCTTAACGCCAAATGTTGGTGCCACCAAAGATGCCAAACGTTTAGACCGCCTGGAAGCACCAACTATTTTAAAAATTCCGGTATTACCGATCAGCTACCATGATGCGCTGCCGTTCCTGAAATCATTGGAAGGGCAGGTTGCTCCATCTGACTGGCGCGGTGGTTTGCCGATTACTTACCACGTTGGCCCAAGTAAATCGACCGTACACTTGAAGCTGGCCTTTAACTGGGACATGGTGCCTTGTTATGATGTAATTGCCAAAATTAAGGGATCGAAATATCCTGACGAGTGGGTTATGCGCGGTAACCACCACGATGGCTGGGTTAACGGCGCAAGCGACCCGATAAGCGGCCAGGCAGCTATGCTGGATGAAGCTAAAGCGATGGGCGATTTATTGAAAACCGGCTGGAAGCCAAAACGTACGATTGTTTATTGCTCTTGGGACGGCGAGGAGCCTAGCTTAATTGGTTCTACCGAATTTGCTGAAGACCATGCTAAAGAACTGCAGCAAAAAGCAGTGGTATATATTAACTCTGATAGTAATGGCCGCGGTTTCCTGGGTGCAGAAGGCTCGCACGCGCTGGAAAGCTTTATGACCGAAATTGAAATGGCCGTAACTGACCCGCAAACTAAAGTGAGTGTTTATGATAGGGGAAAAGCCCGTGAACTGGTTAATGCGCCATCGGCCAAAGCCAAAAAAGAATTGTTAGACCAAAAGACTATCCGCCTGGGTGCATTAGGTTCTGGGTCTGATTATTCTGCTTTTCTGCAACACTTAGGTATCACAACCTTAGATTTAGGTTTTGGTGGCGAAGATCCAAGCGGCGATTACCACTCTATCTATGATAGTTACGATAGCTATGTTCGTTTTAAAGACCATGACTTTATGTATGGCCCTGCGCTGGCTTCGGTAGCCGGTCGTGCCACTTTACGTATGGCCGACGCAGATGTGTTGCCGTTTGATTTCCGCAGCTTATACAGCACCATAGAGCGCTACAGTAAAGAAGTACAAGACCTGGCTAACCAAATGCGCGAAAGTACCGCGATGAACAACAGCCTCATCAAATCGAACCAATACACTTTGGCTTACGATCCTGATATGCACTTGCCTCAACCAGAAATTAAATCTGAAGTGCCAACCATTGATTTCAGCGCATTAAAAACTGCTCTGGAAACCCTGAAACAAAGCACCGATAAATTAGGCACCGAGTGGGAGCAAGCCGCACAATCTGGCAAAGACCAGGACAAGCTGAACCAAAAACTTTACCGTGCCGAGCAGCAATTACTTTCTACCGAAGGTTTGCCTCGCCGACCATGGTTTAAGCATACCATTTATGCGCCGGGTTTCTACACCGGGTATGGTGTGAAAACATTGCCGGGTATCCGTGAGTCTATCGAGCAACGTAACTGGCCTGAGTTGCAGCAGCAAATTGCTATTGCAGCGAAAAGCATTACGCAGCTGGCAAACTATCTTGGTTCTGAATAGTATATAACGGCCGGAGGCCGCGAAATATTCGTCACTCGGCAAGAGCCGGGCGACTGTTTTATAAAGCAAGAGGCCATCTCGAACGAGATGGCCTTCTTGCTTTATTTACTCCTATCCAAACTCATTCAAAATTTATAAATCACAGCCTAGCGATTTAAGCTGCTATGCAAGCTTTTTCCGCAGCCATTTGCGAACAGGCTCATCATACCATTTCAAGGCAGCATAGGCCAACCCGATTGCACCTGTTAAAATGAGTAACGCATATGGCCAAGCCTGTGCAATAGTTACACCTTTATGGTTGCTGATCCAGGCAACGTAAAAATAAACCAATGGGTAGTGTACCAGATAAAGCGGATAGGATATGTCACCTAAAAATTTGCAGATCCTGCTCTCTTTTTGAGTATGCATTACACCGCTGGCGCCAAGGTATACTATCAGTGGGAAAACGACGATAATGCAAACAGATTCATAGATCCCGTTCATCCAAATATTCCCCTCGCCGCCAATGCGTGGCATATAAAGTACGATAGCTAATAAAAGGCTGCACCAGAAAAAAGCATTTTTAATTTGCGTTGGTTTCGCTACACGTGATAGCAACAGGCCGGCAAAGAAGGGGTACATGGTACGGGTTAGCCCAATGCGTACCTGTTCTGTATTCAGTGTCCAGCCACCACCTACGTCGCCTTTTGTGATTGCCAGATGTGCGAGTGCAATAGCAGCAATCCCCACTAAAATACTTAATGCCGTTTTAGAGAACTTTCTGATCCATACAGCATAAAGAATATTGGCAATATATTCAAAGAATAATGACCATCCCACGCTATTCAGCGGGTGCATTTCTTCCCAACCACGTATATCAAATGATAATGGTACAGGCAGGATGGTATAACCGATTAGCATCACCAGCAACATTTTCCAAACAGGAACAGTATGAATGAGCGGCCACAGTGTAGAATCTGTAAAATAGAACCCGATAGCGCCGAGCGTCATCCCCAAAACCACCATTGGCTGAAGGCGTTCAATACGGCGTTTGAAAAAACCTCCGACGGTCATTTTAGGCCAGCGGTCGTCATAAGCATAGCCGATCACGAATCCTGATAATAAAAAGAAAAGATCGACAGCCAGGTAGCCGTGATTTACGAGATTATCTAAATGGCTGGTTGATAATGGCTCTGCTAAGTGAAATGTTACAACAATTATGGCTGCTACACCACGAATACCGTCTAGTATGGGATAATGTGGCTTGGTGGCCAACTCATTATTATTCATTAATAAAAATCGGTATATAAACTATAGGTTAAAACTGCCGCAAATTATAAAAAAATCTATCGGCAGACAGATAGTGCTACACCACAAACACAAAAAATATTGGTATCAAACTTTTAGGGCATAAAAACAAAAGAGGACGGTAAAAAATTCACCGCCCTCTTTTTTATGTCTTGATTCTTGTCTCTCGATTCTTGACTCTCTTCCAGAAACTACATTTTCGGCATTCTGCGCATCATGTTGGCCATGGCGGCAGGGTTGCTCATTTGTTTCATTACCTTACGCATATCTTCAAACTGCTTAATCAGGCGGTTTACTTCGCCGATATCAGTACCCGATCCTTTTGAGATGCGTACACGGCGGCTTTGGTTAATGCTGTCGGGGTTTTCTTTCTCAAATGGTGTCATCGACTGGATGATGGCTTCGATGGCCTTAAACGCGTTGTCATCAACCTCTACGTCTTTCATCATTTTGCCAACGCCCGGTATCATGCCCATCAGATCTTTCATGTTACCCATTTTCTTGATCTGCTGTATCTGGCTATAAAAATCGTTGAAGTCGAATTTATTTTTGCGGATCTTCTTTTGCAGTTCCTGTGCCTGCTTTTCGTCAAACTGTTGTTGTGCGCGTTCTACCAGGGATACCACGTCGCCCATACCCAAAATACGGGAAGCCATACGATCCGGGTGGAAAACGTCCAACGCTTCCATCTTTTCGCCGGTACCGATGAATTTGATCGGCTTCTCTACAACAGATTTGATTGATAGCGCAGCACCACCACGGGTATCACCATCCAGCTTGGTTAAAACCGCACCGGTAAAATCTAAACGGTCGTTAAATACTTTAGCTGTGTTCACCGCATCCTGGCCGGTCATGGCATCAACTACAAACAAAATCTCGTGTGGTTTGGTAGCCGCCTTAACGCGCTCAATCTCCTGCATCATGGCCTCATCAACCGCCAAACGACCGGCGGTATCAATAATAACCACGTTATGGCCATCAGCTTTTGCTTTCGCAATACCTTCTAAAGCAATAGCAACCGGGTCTTTCGATTCGCGGTTGGCATAAACAGGTACACCAATCTGCGCACCAAGAACCTCTAGCTGGTCAATAGCCGCAGGGCGATAAATATCATCAGCAACCAGTAATGGTTTCTTTTTTAATTGTGTTTTTAAGTAGTTAGCCAGCTTACCGGTAAACGTAGTTTTACCCGCTCCGTTTAAGCCCGCAATTAAAATAATGGTAAGCGGTGCCTTTAAATCAAGCTCTGCTGTACTTCCGCCCATCAGCTGGGTCAGCTCATCATTCATAATCTTGGTAAGCAATTGCCCCGGCGAAATGGTGGTTAACACGTTTTCACCTAAAGCCTTTTGCTTTACATCATCTGTAAATGCTTTTGCAGTTTTATAGTTAACGTCGGCATCCAGTAAGGCTTTTCTAATTTCCTTCATGGTTTCGGCCACGTTTATCTCGCTAATGCTTCCTTGTCCTTTTAGAACCTTAAATGCCCTGTCGAGCTTATCCGAAAGATTTTCAAACATATCTGGTCAACCTCTTTTATCTCAGTTTTTTGAGGATACAAAGTTATCATTTTGTATTTATATCGCCCTATCAAATAATTTTGTAGAATTTTTAATTTAAGGCGGCGCTGATTATCCATTGAAACATCATGTATGCTTCATTATCAATTTAGTTTTTAAGCCGAACCGTAGGATAAATAATTATTATGGGAACTTATAAATCACACCCAAAGCCAAAGCTTCGGTAGCTTGTATCTGGTCTGATGTATCTTTATCATACAGTGCCGTTGCATTTATAGTAACGGCAATTAGCTTGTTAACCTTTGCGGTTAGTACAGCATCTAAACGATGATCAATATTGGCAAGCGAACGGCCGTAAGGGATGAAAAGCGCATAACGGGCGTTTAAGTGCACATTGGTCATGATGTCTTTATCATAAGCAGCAACCCCTTGAAATGCCAGCTCGTTAAAAAATGTATGCCCTATCGGAACACCATAATTTGTGGGCACATTTAAGGCAATGGTTTTATCTAATACAAAAGTTTGCCGCGCTGTACCTGTACCCAAACGAATATCCCATACTTTATTTGGCTTATACTCAAAACCCATAGACTCGGTAACGTAGCCAGGTGACATAAAATTAGAGATAAGCAACGGTGCAGTATTGTTAACATCATCATACTGGAAGCCCTTATCAAACTGGGATTCAAAATCTAATGACCCAAAGAAATACCATTTTTTAGATAATTGTGTCGCTATTTTATTATCCAAAAAGATCCTGTCGTTTGTTTTCCTGGCGCCTTGACCTTTGTTGTTTGATTTACCATAAAGTAAAATCAACTCGCTTGTATAATCAAAAGGCGACTTATTGTATTCTGTCTTGTAATCGAAATTGCCTCCCAGGGCCAGTGAATTAACGCCGCCACCCTTCCAGCTATTGGTAAATGCGGCCTGGTTTACGTTAACGCCAAAAGTGATCCATTTGCGCCAGTACGATACTTTATAATCAAGCATACCTACCGGTATCAAATTGGGTTCAACCCTAAATGGCTTTACAACTACCGGTAATTGAAACCGGCGCTGATCTATCCGGTACTTATTTAACCGGTTCGAATCAATCTTCACAGTATCCAGTTTAACCAGGCTATCAATCCGCCGCAAACTGTCTACACGGTATAAACTATCGGTATGGTGGCGCAAGCTATCGGTAACCTGCGCTTCTGATTGCAATACTGCAATCACCATTAATAATACTAAAAGTGGGGTAAAGACGCTTTTAACCATTGGTGGCAAAGAAAAGCAAAAAAGCTATTTTATTGAAAGTAAATGTGTAATTATAAATGTAACCGCTTTGTTATGATATATTTCCGCCATGCCCAGGGCTTTCTGTTTGGTAAATAACCAGCATTATGTTCATGGGCGTAAGCTTCGAGTTCAAAAAATATTTGTTCATAGGCCTTGTTATGTTTTCGATAAACCAGCAGGTTTACCAGATAGCTTAACGCATAAAGTACATAGAATGGTATAATTAACAATTCTAACTCTTGCTTTAAATGGATGGTTTCGTGCCGAATTAATACTTCATCATTTATATATCGTTTATCACTCACCAATATAAACGGGAATAAAGCCATACCGGCCACCTTTAAAAAAGGCACAACAATAACCGGATACTTATTTATCATTATTACTACCCTCTATGTGTGGCAGCGGGGGCGGGGCGTAACTTCTTTTAGGGTTACGCATAAACCGGCGATAATTGGCTTTTATGCTCAGTATAAAATCATAATCGCTAACAGTAGTTACCATATAATAGCCTGGCCTGTAGCGCTGCATAAATTCAGAAAGCTGTGGCTCTTTCAACCCCGTAATGCTTGAAACCAGCGTTTTATTAAAGCGATAATCAATCATGTTTTCATGATAATCGTGCTCTATGGTTGTTTTTAAATGCTCGGCATTGCGGCCACTGCGGCTAAAAATATTCCAGAGCGCATCTATGCTAATGCCGGCACCGCCGCCGGGCGATGTGCTTAAAATATCGCGGTCGCCGAGCGAGCCATAAATTTTAGCGTAATCACGTTTAGTTGCTGCAAGCCTTTCCTGTGGTGTTTTAAGCGTGTCGTGAATATCCACCTGGTTCAGCATAATACTGCTTGGTTTAAGGTAAATAGCTAAAGAGATGGTGTTTTTAACCGTTATGGTATCGTTAAAGTAATTGGTTTTACTAAAAATCAGTTGATCGCCAATTTTAACATTGAGGTGAAATTCGGCCTGAAGGTTATTGTAGAGGGATTCTTTGGTACGCAGGTTAACAATATTTACACGCGCTATACGCTCTTTGCTATCTTTATCAAACACAATACCGTCAATAGGTTTTACCTGCGCGGTAGCATGAAACATCACTCCAAAAAAACAAAGAAAAACAAACCAGCTTTTACTCACAGCTACAAAACTAAACCTACAAGCCGGGCAAATCATAATTTTAACACTAATTAACAGGCTATTGCGCTATAACAAGTGTTTGCCCTATTTTAATATTATTATCAGCCATGTTATTCAATGCCTTCAATGCATCCACGGTAAGTCCAAAACGACGGGATATGTTATATAGTGTGTCGCCGGTTACAACTGTGTAAGTTTTATTAACCGGGGCAGTATTGGTTACCGAATCTTTAGTGCCCTTATAAATGGCATTATTATTAACAGGAGTGGTGGTAATTATTGAATCTTTGGCGGGTTTGCCAATGTTACTGTTGATTTCTGAAAGTACCCTGTCTTCACGTTTAACTTTCTGGGCTTCGTTCTCCGGGCGGTCGTAAACATCCAGTCCATATTTTTGGATGATGTTGGTAATCAGCTGCGGATATTTGGGGTTGGTAGCATAACCGGCATCTTTTAAGCCCTGTGCCCAGCCCTGGTAATCGTTTTTATCCAGCTCAAATAAATGGGCATAGCGCTTCTTCTTCAAAAACTCGGAGTGGTCGCGGAATGATTCTTCGGGGTTGGCATAAACGCGGAAACAGTCGTTCACCTGGTCATCATCTTTATAATAACCTTTGCCTGTCCAGCCATTATTACATTTAATGCCGAAGTGATTATTGGCATAACGCGCCAGTTCGCTGTTACCGGTACCCGATTCAAATAAACCCTGTGCCAGGGTAATACTTGCCGGGATACCATACAAGTTCATTTCCTGAATGGCGATTGCCTTGAACCTGTCGATATATTGCTGGGTGGTATAAGTAATGGGCTCGCCGCTTGATTGGGCAGCCTTTGCTTGCTCTTTTACCTGTTCCTTTATTTGTTCGTTATTTTTCTCGGCCTGCTTGTTAGAGATAGCAGGTGGGGGCGACGAATAATTTGGACGATTAGTGTGGACTACCTTTTTGTGCGCCGAACAGGCGCTGGCGGCAATAGCAATAAATAAAAAAAGTGCTGTTTTACGCATTAAGCTAAATATTAGGGTTGGCACCTAAAAATGAGTGCAAACTTAACATTTATAGCCGAGGTTTATTCCACATTTTTAGCAGGCTGCGGTTGCTCTTCGGGTTTTTCGTCGTAAGCGTTAAGCTGATACTTTTTAATCAAACCTAAAACTTGTGAGCCCCATTTTTTGCTGCTGGCATATCCGCTGTGCTGGATGCCCTTTACCCAACCCAAATAATCGTAGTGGTTAAGCGTACCAGATAGGTGGCTAAACTGCTTGCGCTCAGTCATGATACGGGCAAAATCCTGGAAAGAATCCATGGCCGAATCGTACTGTTTATAGGATGAGTGTGTTGCCTTACGACCTGTATAAGATACAGGGCTACGGCCTTTTACACCAAAGTGATTGTTTTGCGTACGTGCTAATTTGCTTGTTCCGCTGCCCGATTCGTGCATGGCGATGGCCAAAACGATACTTGCAGGCACACCGCTCTCATGCATAATGCGAATGGCATTATCTTTGAACTTGTCAATATAAGTTGTAGAGGTGCTTTGTGCTGAAACAGCTGATGCGGAAATAACTAATGATACAATCAGTAGGATTTTCTTCATAATTTACTTTTTTCTGATGATCAGGATTCCATCTCTGACCGGTAGAATTAACTTTTCTACCCGGTTGTCAACAGCTATCTGATCATTTAGTTTGCGAAACAGTTGTGTATCGGCATCCTGATGGTCGCCATACACCTTTCCTTTCCACAACACATTATCAATTATAATTAAACCTGCCGGTTTTACTTTATCAATTACGCTTTCAAAGTATGCTAAATTGCTCTTTTTATCAGCGTCGATAAATACAAGATTAAATAAATTATTTTGAAACTCCAAAATTTTTGGCATCGCATCGCCAATATGCAGCCTGATTTTATCTTCCATACCTGCTGATTTAAAGTTATTTAGCAACAGCTCTTCCATCTCGGCGTTCACTTCCAGCGTATCGAGCATTCCACCCTCAATTAGCCCCTCAGCCAGGCAAATGGCCGAATAACCGGTAAAGGCCCCGATCTCCAAAATACGCTCCGGACTGATCATTTTGCTTAGCATACTCAGCACCCGGCCCTGGTAATGGCCCGATAGCATATTAGGTTTTAGAACCTTCAAATAGGTTTCGCGATTGATCTTTTTCAGCGCCTCAGGCTCCGGCTCGCAATGCGAATCAAGGTATGCCTGCAGGTTTGGATCTAAAATTTCCATGGGGCAAAGATACGGAGGAGAGAGGCAAGAGCCAAGAAACAAGAGCCAAGACAAAACTCCCTAACCCTTACCCCCCAACTTTGTCATATTGACGGTAGCGAAATATCTTCTTCGCCCTGTATTGCTGATCTGCTTATCGAAGAATATTCTTCACTACGTTCCAGAATGACAAAAAATGGCTCCCTTCATCTTACTTATTTAAGTAAGGTTTTTGATGCCATAAAATGTTGATTTCTGCTAAAAACACTCCTGAATAATGCAAATGAGATACGGATTTGTCATTGCCGCTCTTTTGCAAAATAATAGCTATCTTCATCGCATCTTACTGTCTTTATAAATATCATTTTAATTCGGCGGCAATCATAAGATAGCCCTGCAGCTGCATTGATTTTTCTTCAATGCATACCTCATTCTATTTTCAAATTTTATAAAGACAATCCTCATGGATCAAAAACATATAGTCGCTCTTTTGGGCGCAACCGGTAAAGCCGGAAAATATATTCTACAAGAATTATTGAACAGGGGTTATGCTTTAAAAGCATTAATCCGCCAACCGAACGAATTCACCATCGCTCATCCGCTGCTGGAAATTGTACCGGGCGATATTAAAGATCTGGAAACAGCACGCCTGCTTATCAAAGGTTGCTATGTGGTGATAGCAACTATCGGTCCGCGAAAAGATGAGCCTTTAATCTCCAGTTTATCAACCCTCAATATTCTGAAAGCGATGAACGAGTTCAACATCAAACGCTACATTTCACTGGCCGGGCTAAACCTCGATATCCCCCGCGATCATAAAAGCGAAGCGAACAAAGCCAAATCCGACTGGATGCGCCAGAACTTTCCTGATGCTGTATCCGACCGCCAAAAAGCATATGATATTTTGGTAGAAAGTGATATCGGCTGGACGATGATCCGCCTGCCCTGGATAGAGCAGACTGATGAAAGGCGGGGGTTGATAGTTGATCTTTATGATTGCCCCGGCGAGAAAATCAGCACCACAGACCTGGCTGATTTTGTGATTGGGCAGATGGAGGATGTTTCTTATTTCAAGAAGGCTCCTTTTGTGGCGAGTATATAATTACCATTTTCATAGAGACACAAAATTTTGTGTCTCTACTTCTACAAATACGCCTTCCGCTCCATCCAAGATTGCAGCAAAATCGTGGCCGAAATATTATCAACCAAACCCTTGTTCTGCCTGGCTTTTTTGTTAATGCCGCTTTGCAGTATCACAGCCGATGCCATTTTAGAGGTAAAGCGCTCGTCCATCATATCGATGGGTATTTCGGGGAAGGTTTTTTTCAGCAGGTTCACAAATCCTTTTACGTGCGGGGCCGATTGCGAGGGGGTATTATCCATTTGCTTGGGTTCACCAACCACAAAACGTTCTACCTGCTCGGTGAGTAAATATTTTTTCAGGTAGTCGATAATTTCAAGCGGGTGGATGGTATCCAGGCTGTTGGCAATCATCTGCAAAGGGTCTGTCACCGCAATACCGATACGCTTGGTACCATAATCAAAAGCCATTACTCTCATTTAGATTTGAGATATGAGATTTGAGATATGAGACTCCGCTCAATTCTATCATAGCTTAAATCAGATTTGAGATTTGAGACATGAGATTTGAGAGTAAGCCCAATCTATCATACCGGCTTCAAAGATAAATCTTATTCAACATATGTGATAATATGACATGTGATATTTAGATGCCTAAGCGTATAAAATGCAACGGCTTCAAACTTAGCCTCGTTCCCTCTATGTCTCAAATCTCATATCTCACATCTAAAATCTATTTATTACCTTGCACCAATGCAGTTTAAAGAAATAGTTGGACAAGCGGCCGTTAAACAACGGTTAATTAATTCGGTTAAGGAGAACCGGATTAGCCACGCGCAACTATTTTTGGGTCCTGAAGGGGCGGGCGCGCTGCCATTGGCGGTGGCTTATGCCCAATATGTATCGTGTGAAGATAAACAGGCCGACGATTCTTGCGGGGTTTGTTCATCTTGCCGCAAGTATCAAAAACTGATGCACCCCGATCTTCATTTTTCGTACCCTTTCTTCGCCAAACATAAAGATGATACCGCCCTTACTTTTATTGAGCAATGGCGCGAAGCTTTTTTGGCGAACCCTTATTTAAACCTCGATGGTTGGCGCGGTTACCTGGATGCCGAAAACAAACAGGCCAACATTAACATTGCCGAGTGCCACCAGATCATTAAAAAACTCAGCTTTAAACCGTTCGAGTCCGAATATAAAATATTGATTCTTTGGTTGCCCGAATATTTGGACAAAGCAGGTAATGCTTTGCTGAAGATCATCGAAGAGCCGCAGCCCAATACACTGTTTTTACTGGTAGCCCAAAATCAGGACCAGATCCTCAACACCATTTTATCGCGCACGCAACTCATCAAAGTACCGTGCCTTACTTATGATGATGTGAAGGATTACCTGATTAATAAGGGACAGCCCAAAGCATTGGCCGAGCAAGCTGCTTACCTGAGTAACGGCAACCTTACCGAAGCTATCCAGATTTTACAGCAGGATACCGATAATTACCATGCCCAATTTGTGCAATGGCTCCGCATTTGTTTCGGTAACAAGGGGTCAGAAGCCATGAAAATGGTTGATGTATTAGCCAAGCTTGGCCGCGAAAACCAGAAGAACTTTTTACGTTACGGCATCAGCTTTTTACGCGAGTGCTGTTTACTGCAGGCCGGGGTTGAAAACCTGGTGCACCTGCCTGCTGATGAGTTGGAGACCGCTAAAAAAATGGCAACCGTTATACCGGTACATTATGCCGAAGCAATAAGTGCCGAGTTAGAAAAGGCGCACTATCATATAGAACGCAATGCGAACCCTAAAATTTTGTTTTTAGATGTATCTTTGCAAATTATAAAAATTCTTTTTTTTAAAACGATCCGCCAAAAGGCGGACTCAACATATATAACCAATTAATATGGGATGTGGAAGTTGCTCAACAGGAGGCGGATGCGCTCCTTCGGGCTGCAAAAGTAATGGCTCATGCCTTACCAATGGCTGTAGCAAGCTTGATGTTTACGATTGGCTGTCTAATATGGACATGCCCGCCAGCTACCGCGTTTTTCCGATAGTTGAAATCAAATTTAAAGGTTCGCGTAAAGATTTTTATCTTAATACCGACAATATATATTTAGAAGCTGGTGAACTTGTAGTTACCGAAACTGCTACCGGTGGTTTTGATGTTGGCCACGTATCTGTTACCGGCGAGCTGGTGCGCATGCAAATGACCAAGCGCCGTGTAAACGAGGCCGACGTTACCAAAAAGATCTTCCGCAAAGCTACATCAGCCGATGTTGACAAATGGAAGGCCGCTAAAGATATGGAGTGGGAAACTATGCATAAGGCCCGTACATTGGCTTTAGAGCTTGGCCTGCAAATGAAAATTAGCGACGTAGATTACCAGGGCGATAAAAGCAAAGCCACATTTTATTATACAGCCGAAGGCCGCGTAGATTTCCGTGAGTTGATTAAACGTATGGCCGAATCGTTCCGTATCCGTATCGAGATGCGCCAGATCGGGATGCGCCAGGAAGCAAGCCGCTTAGGTGGTATTGGCTCTTGCGGCCGCGAACTGTGCTGCTCTACCTGGTTAACCGATTTTAAAACGGTATCAACCTCGGCTGCCCGCTACCAAAATTTATCATTAAACACCCTGAAACTGGCCGGCCAATGCGGCAAGTTAAAATGCTGTTTAAACTACGAGCTGGATACTTACATGGATGCGTTGAAACACATCCCAGATAATGTAAATTATCTGAAAACCGAAAAAGGTGATGCCCGTTTGCAAAAAACAGACATCTTTAAAAAACTGATGTGGTTTAGCTACCCGGGCGAAGAAAACTGGATCCCGTTGCACATTAACCGTGTTAAAGAAATTCAACAACTGAACAAAGACGGCATTAAACCAGAAGACCTGGGCGAAATTGTTGAAATAGAAGAAAAACAGGCTAAAGTATTGGATTACGAAAACGTGGTTGGACAGGATAGTTTAACCCGTCTTGATGATCGCAATCGTAATAAAAACAACAATAACCGCAATCAAAATAACCGTAACAGAAAGCCTAACCAGCCTAACGGCGGTAATCAACAACAGCAGCAGCAGCGCAACCCTAACCAAGCTAACGGAAACCAACAGCAACACCCGCAGCAGCGTAATCCAAACCAACAGGGGAGCAGCAATCAGCAGCAGCATCCGCAACAGCGTAACCCTAATCAGCAAAGGCCGCAACAGCAGCCACAGGCACGTAACATACAACAGCCTAAACCACAGCCCGAGGCCAATGCAGATGGTACAGTAAAGCCAGAAGGTCAAAAAAATAACCGCAGGCACAACAACCGTCGCCACAGGCCAAACCGTGGTGGAACAGGAGGGGGCGAGGGTACCGGTAATCAGCCTAAACCGCAACAATAACCAGCTACATTTTTGAAATGAAAATCGCCGTTTACCCTCGGTTCTTATTAGTCCTGATAGTTGTATTAACAGCCCTGAGCAGCTGCAGCGACCCGAAATCTGTTTTCGATGAAAATACAGAGATCAGCAACAGAAACTGGGCGTACGTAAATAAGGTTAAGTTTGATGTTAAGATCGATGATCCATCGGTTCCGTATAATTTATACATGAACCTGCGGGTAACCGGCGATTATAAATATGCCAACATGTTTGTGCTCATCAGTCAAAAAGATGCTAAACACCCAAAGCCATCAGTAGTACGTTACGAATTTAAACTGGCCAACCCTGATGGTGAATGGTTAGGCCAGGGCACAGGCAATATCTATAGCTACCAAATACTGTTTAAACCGCAATACCGTTTCCCCGAGAAAGGTACTTACCATTTCGAGTTCGAGCAAAACATGCGGGATAATCCACTGCATGAGGTGAGTGATGTGGGGTTGAGGGTTGAGAAGGTACTGTAGTTTCCTCTGTGTCATTGCGAGCGATAGCGTGGCAACCACGTCGTATACAGAAACACAAAGCACGTCATTGCGAGGTACGAAGCAATCGCGAACTATACAGAGGTTTGTGCTTTGATTAATGCGATTACGTATTATGATTGTGTGCAGTGCTATGATTCACGTCAGTCTGCTCATAGCCGCAGGGGCTTAGTTGCTTTTTCTTGATAAAAAGTAACCAAAAATCAAGAAAGAAAAAAGCTTCCGCCCACAAGCCAACGCATGGCCCGCTTTTCTTTCTGGCCACCGCTTCTTTTATTGTCCTACTTTTTGTCCTATTGCTTTCTTCTTAGTATTTGTCTTGCTTATTTTCTCTCTGTTCTTGCTTCTCTTCTAAAGTCGGCAAACAGCTTCGGCCAAAAGCGGGCAGAACAATGCTGGCCTTGTGCGCCGGAAGAGGCATTGGAGATTTTGCAGAAGGGTAAAGGCCTGTGCGAACGTGAGTGGGGCAAAAGATCCCGGCCTGTGTGTTCTGAACGATTGTGCAGTGGGCCCTGTGCGTAAAGAAGCCTTTTGCCGATGAGCGCTTTGGTTACTTTGGGGCGCCAAAGTAACAGCCCACCCGCGGCGATTGAGCGGGACCAACATTAATTAAAGTACAGACTTTTAATAGTACTATAATACGTTAACAAAAACACTGGCTCTGTACAACTACGCGATTGCCACGCTATCGCTCGCAATGACAAATTAGATAAGAACCTTCACTAATATTTTTACTAAATCCCAATTTTTATTTACATTCGTTTGCTAATATTTTTATCAAATGAGTATAATTGCTTTAGTTATTTCCGCAGTATTACTAATTATAGCAGTAGTATTTTTCATTAAATCGCAGCAAGCCGCCAAGGGTATTTCTGCCGATGAAATCAATCAGCTTCAGGCCGAAAACAATACGCTGAAAATTAGCCTGGCACGATCTGAAGAGAAATCGCTTTGGATTAATACCGAAAAAGAAAACATCACTTCCATTTATAAAGATGAGCAAGCCCGGCTAACTCACGATCTTATTCAGGAACGTAGCAAGTTGGCTCAGGCGCTGCAGGCTATAGAACGGGCCGAAGCATCCCACCAATCGCAACAAGAAAAATTACAGGAACAAAAAGCCGAGGTTGAGCAAACCCGACTTCACTTTCAGCGCGAGTTTGAGAATATTGCAGAGAAATTATTGAAAGAAAAATCGAAAGAATTTACAGATGTAAACCGCACAAACCTGGATATACTGCTTAACCCGCTCAAAGAAAATATTAAGGCTTTTGAAGATAAGGTAGAAAAGGTTTATCATGCAGAAGCTGCCGAGCGTAATATTTTAAAGGGGGTAATTACCCAGTTAATGGAGCTGAATAAACAGATCAGCAATGAAGCCCAAAATTTAACCAAAGCTTTAAAAGGCGACAATAAAAAGCAAGGCAACTGGGGCGAATTCATCCTCGAAAAAGTATTGGAGCGATCTGGGCTTACCAAAGACCGTGAGTATCGTTTACAAGCCAGTCACCAATCTGCCGACGGCAACCGTTATCAGCCCGATGCCATTATAGACCTCCCAGACGATAAGCATTTAATTATTGATTCCAAGGTGTCACTCATAGCTTATGAGAAGCTTGTGAACGCCGAAACAGAGGAAGAGCGCAAGCTCTACGCCCGGGCGCATGTAGAATCGTTAAGAAATCACGTTCAGGGTTTATCAGCCAAAAATTACCACGATTTAAATAAGCTGAACTCGCCCGATTTTGTGATGCTGTTTGTACCGATTGAATCATCATTCAGTTTCGCAGTACAAATAGATGCCGATCTGTTTAGTGATGCCTGGGACAGGCGGGTGGTGATAGTTAGTCCATCAACTTTACTGGCAACGCTGCGTACCATTGCCAGCATGTGGAAACAGGAAAACCAAAACCGCAACGTAATGGAAATTGCCAGATTGAGCGGCGAAATGTATGATAAGTTTGTAGGCTTTGTAAATGATCTGGAGGGTATCGGCAAAAACATCAAAGCCACCCAGGATAATTATGACAAAGCTTTCAACAAATTAGTAGACGGCCGGGGAAATTTAACGGTTACTGCCGATAAAATTAAACGCCTCGGAGCGAAAGCTAATAAGCAGATTGAGGCGAAATATTTGAGTGAAGAGTAATTTATTATTACTCAAAAACTAACACCGTCCTTGCGAGATTCTGTGTTGATATCCAAATAATGTGTATAATTTATTTTACATTTGAATCTTAGGCGACTTTATG
>CAHJXH010000088.1 GCA_903644075.1 Sphingobacteriaceae bacterium
GGAACAGTATCGTACTTCGGCCGGTAACAGATTCTATTAATCTGCGCGTAGCGTTCAGTTCCAGGTTTACACGTGAAAGGCTAACCGTTGAAATATCGGGGTGGAAGAAGGTGTGGTTACCAATTTCGTAACCTTCATCATACTCGCGTTTTAAGATCTGAATATTCTTCTCAGCCATTACTCCCACCACAAAGAATGCGGCAGGTACATTTTCGCGTTTTAAAATATCCAGGATGCGCGGCGTATAGTCAGGGTCGGGGCCATCGTCAAAAGTTAATACCACTTTTTTAGGCGAATAACCATAACGGCGAATTACATACTTGGTAGGCAGGTGGATATAGTTCTGATTGGTGATTACAAAGTTGGTGGTATCCATCTTTACATCAATCAAGCCGGTTTTCGGCGTGGTAATTAAATCCAGTACCTCACCGTCGCCATCGTAATCTATCTTGTCATTTAAACCAACAGTAGTAAGGCGCTTAACATCGATACCTGTTTTACGCAGGGAATCGATAGATAGGTTCTTTTGGAAGAAGGTCCACAAGCGGGGGTCTTCGGCACCTAATCGCCAAAGTGCAACACCACCGGTTGCCCAGTCATCCGCCATGCGGATCACGTTAAAGTTGGTGGCCGCATCGGTAAAATAAATGCTGTGCTCTAAACTATCTTTATCAAAATACTTGTAATGCAGGTTGGCCGAAGCCGGATCATAGACGATTTTCTGCTTGTTTTCTTGTGCCGTGCTAACAGCTTGTTGGTAACCTATCGATTTACCAATGCTGTTTTCGGGCCAGTCGTAACCACCACCGGCAACAGTAAGGATAATTTTTTCGCTCGGCACAATGGCACAAACCTTATCCAATATTTCTTCAACCCAGTGTTGGTTTGATATATCGCCGGCATTACTTTGCTCGTTATGCTGATCGAAGGCCATAACGAATATGTAATCGTTAAATTTCTGGATCTTTTTCAGATCATACTGCTCATCGTCTGGGATAACGTTTTGGGTAACCAAAAAGCCTTTGGCGTGTAATGAACTATATATTTCCTGTTCAAAAGCATTGTAATCGGGCGTGTTTCGATTTTGGATATCATCAAACGCCAGGTTAATACCCTTAAGATTATATTTGGTAAGGTTTTTAATAATGCTGTTAATAAAAACAGTGCGCAGTTGCTTGCTTTTAGAGATGCGTACCACATCTTCACGATCGAAAGAACCGCTTACATTGTTAAAGTTAATGTAGTTACTGATGGATACGATAATTGGCTTATGGTACTTTTTATTGATATTAAGTAGGCCGGTATCCATTTTAGCTGTAACAGTATCCGCATTTGGGGTTACCGAAAAGCCTTCGGTTACCACCATATCCAGTTTACCTATATGGTCTTGCAGGGAGTTATAAGCTTGTGGCTCCCATGGGCGATAAAAGCCGGCGTTAAGGCGGTCTTTATTGTTGGGGTGTTTGATCTGATGCTGCCTGCGTGCGCGGGCTAGTTCCTGGATCTGGGCTTTCTCAATTTTAAAGTCTTTAAACTTTTTAGATTTTTTGAGATTATCCATCTCTTCCTTACTGAACTTTTTAGGTGCAGGGTTTAAATTAGGCAGATTTGGGTACTGTTTTGACGTAATAGTAACGGCAGCAGCAACTACAGCGCTTGCAAGTACTATAATGAGAACACGGCTTAACCATTTAAATCGGTTCCAGCGTTTCGGGGTATCGGATTGAAATATTTGCTTATGAGCCATTAATTGGATAAACTTTAAACAAAATTAAAAGTTTTGCCATGAAGGTGTTATGGACAAAAAAGTAGTGTAATATACAGTTATTCGGGTTTGATGCTGGAAAAATCCACGCCGCATTTACAGTTTGAGCCACAACCTTTTTTGGCGGTAAAACTTCTGAATATAAGCCTGCCCACGTAAAAAAGCGCCGAAGCAAAAAGTAATGCTATAATGATTGTTTGAACCATGGTACAAAAATACGATTATATTAGTTACGTAAATAATGTTAAGATATTATTATACCTAAAAATGAATTTACGATAAATGCCCGCAAACCGCCAAATTAAAATAGCCATACTGGATTTGTACAATGGCATTGTAAACCAGTCTATAAACAGTTTTGAACAAATATTGGAAAAATATAGAGCGAAGCAGAATTTAGATATTAGCTGGCAGATTTTTAAAGTCCGCGAAGCGAATGAACTGCCGGGAACAGATTTCGATGTCTACATCTCAAGCGGCGGCCCGGGCAATCCCTTTAGTGAAGAAGAGGAATGGGATAAAAATTATTTTAAGTTGATCGGGGAGATTGAAGCTAATAATAATTCAACTCAGGAGCCTAAAAGGCATGTGCTGTTTATCTGTCATTCATTTCAGCTATTGTGTCGTAAATATCAGTTAGGCGAAGTCTCGCTGCAAAATATACCTTCGTTTGGCATGGTGCCGGTTGATTTGGTTGACCAGGGGAAATCAGATGCTTTATTTAAAGATATACAGAATCCTTTCTATGCGGTTGATTCGCGCAGCTGGCAGGTTGTAAACCCCAATATAGATGCTATTGAAAAGATGGGCGCGAAGATATTAGCTATAGAAAGGGAAAGGCCGAATGGTTTACCACGTGCGCTAATGGCCATTCGGTTGAATGATTATTTCATTGCCACGCAGTTTCATCCCGAAATGAGCCCCGAGGTAATGAAAAACCGTTTGGCAATGGATGATAATAAACAGCAGGTAATTGGTGAGCATGGCGAAATTGGATATCAGGAAATGCTTAGCCAGTTGAATGATCCTGATAAATTATGGCATACGTTTGAAACCATAATTCCCAATTTTTTGGATGAGGCTTTATAACAGCTGATATAGAAAGTCTTCGAAGCGGTATCCCCCGCTTCGAAGCCCTTTCTCATTTATAATTTATTAGCAGCGAGTTAGTATTATAGATGCAGCCTTCCGCGGGCATCTTCATTGCCCTGGTTTCTTTGACGGGCAGGGGCTACTTTGCCACCAAATTTGTAAGACACACTTAGCGTAACCTTGCGGCTATCGGTATAGCTGGAGCCTTGCATGTGGATGTCGCCTGCGTTGGTATTTACATCATAACCACTGCTATGGAAGATGTCATTTACACCTACTTTAACGTTCAGTTTCTTTTGCAAGAATGCTCTTGAAACACCGGCATTAACCATTGAGTAATGTGAGATTTGGTACAGGCCGTAAACATTAGCCGCGTTATAAATACCGGTTAATTCGGCCCTGAAACCATCGGGTAAAGTGAAAGTGTTGATAGAGTTTAAGTTATAACTGAATTTACCATGGTTGTAAACAGCGCCACCCACATTATCGCCATAATAAGAATTGTATAAACCTAATAAGGTATTAGTAGTGTTCCACCATTTGGTAACGGTAAATGGCAGCATAAGGGTTGCGCTGTAGTTTTCCATGCGGGCAAAATTGGCTTTGGTGAATGTCCATACTTTGGTTTGTTCGTCTTGCTCAATAAAATCGGTAATAGCATCACGGGTATGGGTATAATTAAGCGTAAAGGATATGCTGCCGAAGGTGTTAGTTAATTCAAAGCTATGTGAGTATTCGGGTTTAAGATTTGGGTTGCCTTTCTCCTGGGTATATCGATCGATAGGCACTACGAATGGGATCAGCGATTCATAAGCCGGGCGGTTAATCTGGCTGGCGAACGTAAAGCTCAACTGATATTTATCAGAGAACTTTTTCTCGATCAATGCGCTTGGGAAAAAGTTTAGATAGCTGTTGTTTAACCCGGTGCTGCTTAATTTGGCATTGGTTTGCTCGGCACGCAGTCCGGCTTGTAATTTTAAGGTAGAAAGCTGCTGCGTTAAATTTAAGTAGCCTGCTGCTATGTTTTCTTTATAAGCTGTTTCGCTTAAAGGTGCTTCATTTGATAATGAGTTTACTTCCAGGTTGGTAGAGCGGTTGTTAGAACTGGTGTACAGGTCTTTCAAGCCGCTCTCCAACAAGGTCGCTTTTGTGATAGGCAAGGTATAGTCTGTTTGAAATGTGGTAATATCAAATATGGCCCTTGTGCGGGTAGATGACGAACTGTATTCGGCAGGGGCAGGTGTTGATACATAATTCATCTGTGCAGCAACATCTTGTTGGGTTAAGCCATTGTAATGTGAGTGGGTAAGATCAATAGTCAGTTCTTCGCCTTTTGTGTTTAGTGTGTTTTTATAGTTAAGGTCGTAATTGGCGTATTGGATATGGGTACCAGGTTTACTGGCCGATGTTAAAACCGAGTCGAGTACACTACCTGCATTCCTGAAATAAGAAGTTGCGATGGCACGATTATCTGATTGTAAAAACATCACATCAACAGCAGCTCCCAAAATGCTGGTTTTAGTCAGGTTATAATCAATGCCGATTTTGCCGGTTTCTGCTTTCCCGTTGCTGAATAACTCAGTCGGTGTTTCGAGGGTGATGGGCTGATTACCACTTTGGAGGTAACGGATCAGACTTTCATTTTTATAACCTTTGCCATCGCGAAAGTTCACATTGCCGTAAATGTTGATCTTGTTATCGCGGTAGTTAAGCGAAACACCGCCGTTGTATTTAGTATACTTCGATTCTGAAACGGCCATATTAGCCATGCCATTTAAGCCCATATTGGCACCTTTTACAGTAATGATATTGATGATACCGCCTGATGCAGAAGCATCATATTTAGCCGAAGGGTTGGTAATGATCTCGATCCTGGCAATTTGCTCTGCCGACATGCTTTGAAGCAGGTTATCCACCGTTTCGCCAGGGATTATTTTACCATTGATCATCACCATTACGTTTGATTTGCCTTTAAGAGTAATGCTATTATTAGGGCCGATGCTAACCAAAGGTGTCATCTTCAACAGTTCCATACCGTTGTTGCCCGTTGCTACAATGCTGTTGGCCACGTTAAATATCAGTTTATCGGCACGGTGCTCAACCAGTGGTTTGCTTGCTTTTATACTTACCTCGCCAAGTTGTTTGCTTTCTTGCACCAATTCAATATTTACTGTTTGAGTTTCGGTGCCGATAGTTATAGGTACCAGTTTTTTGGTATAGCCAACCATTTGGGCACATACCAAGTATTTGCCGGCTTTAAAGTTTTCTAAATGATAAGCCCCATCGTTATTTGTAAGGGCGCCTTTAATTAACGATGAGTCGGCTTTTAATAGGCTAACTGATAAGTATGGTAATGCCTGATGATCGTGTGCGTCGATAACTATACCTTTAATGCTTTGGGCATATAGGGCGAAACTTAAAATTGATAATGTGAGGCTAAGGAAGATCGTTTTCATTACTGTTGTTGTTAGATTATGATCCAAAACAACAGCATACCCGCCGGCATATTAAATAAGAATGACGAATGCCTTTAATCGGCTGTTGAAGCTATAAAAATGAATGATATCCGAAGGCTTACAGCCGAAATCCGGGACTTGTCAGCCTAAAACCTACTTTCGTAAGGATATTTACCGGGTTCGTCATTAAAAATCTTATTATTGAGGTCCCTGTATAAAATTTGGACTATGGAAAAACATCAGGCCCGGCAATTATTATTGAAGTACGCTACTGCACGTGTTTACCTGCATACCATATTCATACTTCTTATAGTGAGTTGCCAACCGCTGTTCCAAACGGTATATGTTTCAAGTTACCGGTTTAAATGGTCGGTAGCTTATGGGCCAATGTCGCTTATATTTTATGCTACCACACTTTTGTGTATCTACTTTACAGCTTTTGTGGTTCTACTTAACCGGCCCAATTTAAAGCCCGGCATTAGTTTGGCTATTAAAGTAGCGGGTTTAATAGCTGTGTTCTTTTTGTATGTTCCGTTACGCTGGCTGGTTGAGCAGAAACTGGAATTCTGGTTGCTTGGTGTTTCCAATTATCCGCAAGGAGTTCCATTTGGCTTTTATTTTCATGATAATCTGGTTTACTCTTTTATTATACTCGTTGCCGGTGCTTATGTTAAGTTTATGGATAACTGGTATATCGCCGAGCGGTTGAAATCGAACCTGGAGAAACAGAACCTCCGGCTGGAGTTAGATTTTCTAAAATCGCAAGTGAATCCGCACTTTTTATTTAATACGCTTAATAACATCCAATCATTTATTGTACAGGATGAAAAAATGAGATCGATAGAACTGATTGGGCGTTTATCTGAATTTATGCGTTTTGCCTTATATGAATGCGATGAAGAGTATATCGACCTCGACAAAGAAATCAGTATGCTAGCCGATTACATAGAGTTGGAACGTGTGCGTTGCGATGACAGGGTAAGCATCAGCCTGGAAACTTCGGGGGACTTTGATGATTATAAAATTCCACCACTATTGCTGATGCCTTTTGTTGAAAATGCTTTTAAACACGGAGCTGACACTCAATTGGGCGAATCGTGGATAAAGATCCAAATTAAGCAAGAGGGTAACCTGCTGAATTTAAAAGTAGAGAACGATTTTGTTGAACAGCAACATGTAGCAAGTATAAAAGCAGGCGGTATTGGACTTGCGAACGTTAAAAAGCGACTACAGTTTTATTTCTCAGGTAAGCATCTGTTGCAGACTATTGCATCAAACAATGTTTATACAGCTAATTTAACATTACAGCTTAGCCCGGCAATTACACCAAAAATATCACCAACCTATACCTTATCACAATAAATTATACCTACTAACCAATGAGAATTATCAACTGTATTATTGTTGACGATGAACCCCAGGCCCGTAAAATGATGGAGGCCTTTGTGTCGCAGCTATCCGGGTGGAAAATTGTAAAGGTTTGCAGTAATGCCATTGAAGCCTTTGAAGCGCTGCAATCAAACAAAATAGATGTGATATTTCTGGATATCAAGATGCCGATACTAACCGGCATCGATTTCCTGAAATCATTGAAAAATCCGCCATTGGTTATCTTCACTACGGCATACAATAAATATGCAATGGATGGCTACGAGTTAAATGTAGTAGATTATCTGCTGAAACCTATCTCTATGCATCGCCTGTTACAGGCCGCAGAAAAGGTGACCGAGCGATTAGCAACCCGCACAGAAATCGATACGCAAAAGCCATTAGACGTTACCTATATTTTTGTAAAGCACGAGAACAAGCTGGTAAAGATCAATTTCGACGATATTTTATACATTGAAGGGATGCAAAATTTTGTGCGCATCCACACTGCTGCCAAAGCCTACCTGGTTACCAATACCATGAAAGGGATAGAAGAGTTGCTTCCGCATACTTTTATGCGGGTGCATAAATCATTTATTGTAGGCATTAATGCAGTTACCAGCGTGTTCGGTAATACGATTGAGGTCGGAGCTACGCAAATCCCTATCGGGAGCAATTATAAGGATGAGTTTATGGGCAGGATTGCAAGATAGAATTTTATACATGAAACATGTTTTTCGCTGTCGCAAGTTTAGAGTAGCGTAACTTGTGACTTGTACTATTGTAAGCTTCCAGCTTACGTAAGGTGAATCCTTACCCCATTATGGCCACAGGTTGAGAACCTGCGGCAGCGATCAGGGGCAATATTAATATGTGGTGTGTCTCTTTTAACGTTCAAGCTGCCATTCGTGTATCAAATGATAATGTCGAACTAACACATCCTTAACACTTAAGCGGCATAAATCTCTCAAATAAAACATCTGACACTGCAATTACTTGGTAATGCTTTAAAATGCAATAAATTAAGCGTACCTTTGCGCAAAATACAAGAGGCATATTTTCATGCAAAATCAAATTCGTAACATAGCTATTATAGCACACGTTGACCACGGTAAAACTACATTGGTTGACAAGATCCTGCACAGCTGCGAGATTTTTCGCGATGGTCAGGAAACCGGAGAGTTAATCCTGGATAACAATGACCTGGAACGTGAGCGTGGTATCACCATCGTTTCTAAAAACGTTTCGGTTAGATATAAAGACGTAAAAATCAACATTATTGATACCCCTGGTCACGCCGATTTTGGTGGCGAGGTTGAGCGTGTATTGAAAATGGCTGATGGTGTATTATTACTTTGCGATGCTTTTGAAGGCGCTATGCCTCAAACACGTTTCGTAACCCAAAAGGCTTTGGCTTTAGGCTTAAAACCAATTGTGGTTGTAAACAAAGTAGATAAAGAAAACTGTCGCCCGGAAGAGGTTTATGAGCAAATCTTTGAATTGTTCTTTAACCTTGAGGCTACTGAAGACCAATTAGATTTCCCGGTTATTTACGGTTCATCTAAACAAGGTTGGATGAGCACCGACTACAAACAACCAACAACTGATATCTTCCCGTTAATGGATGCTATTTTGGCAAACATTCCACCGGCTCCTATCAGCGAAGGTACATTGCAGATGCAGATCACTTCGTTAGATTATTCATCTTTCGTAGGTCGTATCGCAATCGGTCGTGTTGCCCGTGGTACTGTTAAAGAAGGCCAACCGGTATCTTTAGTAAAACGCGATGGTACTATCCAAAAATCAAGAATTAAAGAACTTTATACTTTCGAAGGTTTAGGTAAAGTTAAAGCTACTGAAGTTAGCTCTGGCGATATCTGTGCTGTAGTTGGTATCGATGGTTTCGATATCGGTGATACAATCGCTGATTTTGAGAAACCAGAACAACTGGAAGTTATCCATATCGACGAGCCAACCATGAACATGCTGTTCACCATTAACACTTCACCGTTTTTTGGTAAAGAAGGCAAGTTTGTAACTTCACGCCACTTACGCGATCGTTTATACAAAGAGATGGAGAAAAACTTAGCGTTGAAAATCGTTGAGACCGAATCTCCTGATTCTTATTTAGTATACGGCCGTGGTATCCTTCACTTATCTGTACTGATCGAGACCATGCGTCGCGAAGGTTATGAGTTGCAGGTAGGCCAGCCACAGGTTATCGTTAAAGAAATTGACGGTGTTAAATGTGAGCCGGTTGAGGTTTTAACTGTTGATGTACCAGGTGATGTTGCCGGTAAGGTAATTGAATTGGTAACCCAACGTAAAGGCGACCTGTTAGTAATGGAGCCAAAAGGCGACTTACAACACTTAGAATTTGAGATCCCTGCACGTGGTATTATCGGTTTACGTAACAACGTACTGACTGCTACCGGTGGCGAGGCTATTATGGCCCACCGTTTCAAAGCTTACGAGCCTTGGAAAGGTCAGATCCCAGGCCGCTCAAACGGTGTATTAGTATCAATGGATACTGGTAAAACTACTGCTTTTGCTATCGATAAATTACAGGATCGTGGTCGTTTCCACATCGATCCGGGAGTTGATATCTACGAAGGTCAGATTTTAGGCGAGCACATCCGCGATAACGATTTGGTTATTAACTTAACTAAAGGTAAGCAGTTAACCAACATGCGTGCTTCTGGTAGCGATACCAACGTACGTATAGCACCTGCTATTAAATTCTCGTTAGAAGAGTCAATGGAGTATATCCAGGCTGATGAGTACATCGAGGTTACACCACAAAGTATCCGTATGCGTAAAATCTATCTTAACGAAAACGAAAGAAAGATCAACGCTAAAAAGTTCACTAATCAATAATTAGGAACTAACATAATTGAAAAGGCCTTCTGTTTACAGAAGGCCTTTTTTATTTTACAAGAATTTTTAAGTGTGTTCGAAGTTGTGCGCTGTTCGAAGTCTGCAGACTTCGAACCACTATGTAGATAGTCTTCAGACTATCGGCTTGAATTTACTTTAGTCTGAAGAAAGGCATAATCGTTCGAAGTCAAGAGACTTCGAACAGCTTTGTGCACAAAAAGGTGCGGGCTATTTACCTCGCTTTATAAATTAAAGTACGTGGTGTTTTGTATACCAGATCGTAGCTTTTACTATTTAAAAAGCTGTGCACTTCAGATGCATCAACCTTGCCCGACACGCTATCAACATCTTCAACCAAAACAAACTTAGGGCGGTATTTATCCCAGTTGTTCGATTCCAGTAATTGCAGATCCAAGCCGGCCACATCGATATTCATAAAATCAATTGCCGGGCCTGCCGAGAGGTGTTCATCCAGAATTTGCGCTAATGGAAAAATATCCACTTCGGCAGTTTCGATAATCGGTGCATTATAGCTTTCTGCCACATCGGCATCAAAACTATTGAGTGCCGAGTCTTCGAAGCAATATAAGGTGCGTTTATCGCGCTGTGCCCCAATACCTACCGGTAAGTTGATATCGCGCTCGCGGTGTTGCTGGAATAATTTGATAGCGGTTGGGGTAGGCTCAATGTTAATACCGTTCCAACCGGCTCCATAAAAATATGCTGTATTGGAGAAGCGGAAAGGATGGTGAGCACCAATATCAATAAAGAAACCTTTGTAATCGGTCGCATCTTCTGCTAATAAAGAACGCAGTAACATATCTTCACCATCCTGCGAATAGGAGTGATAAGGTGTAAAATCAGAATTGTTGGGTGATGTATCTTGTTGTGACATGTCCGTATTTTTGAACTAAGTAGTGTTGCAGGCAAAATAACGCATTTTATTAAACATATTTTATGCCGGGCATCAGGTAATCTATCAATAAGGTATACTATAATAGCTAATCTGTACATTTTTATACCTTTGCTCCCTAAATATGCGCATACCGAGTATCCCAGGATTTGATCAGCAAGCTTTCGAAAAGTATTTTAAAAATACGGGTTGGCTGTTTATAGGCCGTATAGGTAGCCTGGCCATTAAGATGGGGGTAAGCATATTGGTTGCTAACTATTTGGGCAGCGGTAATAACGGTATACTCAACGGTGGCAACGTTTATATCTATTTCTTCTCCTCTATTGCAGCCTTAGGGCTCGACCAGTTTGTGGTTAAAGAGCTGCACCAGTTTCCCGAAAACAGGGACAGCATTTTAGGCACATCTTTTTTGCTAAAGGTACTGGCAGGGCTTATCTGTATTCCATTAATATTTATTGCTTATCATATTTACCCGGCCAAGGGTACGCCTTATGGTTATGTGTTCATTTTATCATTTACCGGCATTACACAAGCATTTAACGTAATTGATTCTTATTTCCAGGCGCAGGTAAAATCCAAATATATTATGCAGGTGCAGGTAATAGGCAACCTGATATCAGCTGGGATAAAGATTGCGCTCATATGCCTTAAAATGCCTTTGCTGTATTTTGTGTATGCCTATTTAATTGATATTATTCTGCTGTCTGTTGGTTATTTTTTCACCTACCAAAGCCACGGGCAAAGCATTTTTAAGTGGAACTTTAAGGGCACATTGGCAGTTAAGCTGCTTAACTATTCGTGGCCGCTCATTATCTCGGGCATCATGATCACCCTTTACATGAAGATAGATCAGCTTATGCTGCAAAATATGGTTGGCGTTAAAGAAGCCGGTGCTTATGCTACAGTAGCCCAGTTGAGCGAGGCCTGGAATTTTATTCCATCGGTAATTGTGTCTTCTCTATTCCCGGCTATATTAAATGCCCGCAGGGATGATATTAACCGCTACAAAAAACGCATCCAGCATTTGTATGATCTGATGGTTTACCTCAGTTTGCCGGTTGCCATAGTAATTACATTTACTGCACCGTTAATTTATAAATTATACAAGCCTGAGTATGCGTATGCTGCGCCAACCTTATCGGTACATATCTGGTCGGGCGTGTTTGTGTTTTTGGGCGTTGCCAGCGGTCAGTATCTTATTGCTGAGAATTTTAATAAGCTTACGTTTATTCGTACAGGTTTTGGGGCTATTGTAAACATTGTATTAAACCTGCTGTTGATACCCAAAATGGGAATGATGGGAGCTGCAATTGCTACCCTGGCAGCTTATGCCAGCGCCACATTTTTTGTATTGGTTATACCAAAAACAAATAAACAAGGTTTAATGATGTTAAAATCATTATTCTTAATTTCACTCTTTCAAAAAATAGTAAAACGTTGAGTACTATATCCAGAATTCTGAACTTGGTTTCGCAGCCAGACAGGTTGAAATCTATATTGTCGTTTAATGATAAGGGCTATCTTAGTGAGATAGGCTGGTTTAAATCTTTCGATAGCAAAAAGCCGGTTGATGGCAATGGCAACCCGATACCCTGGGTTACTTACAGTTTTATAGATTTTATAAAAGGCCGAATTAATAAGCAGTTAGCCATTTTCGAATATGGTTCTGGTAACTCCACTATATTTTATGCTAAATATGCGGGCATCGTAGTTTCTGTTGAGCACGATAAAGGCTGGTATGATACGATGTCGAAAAACCGTCCGGCTAATTCAGAAATTATTTTCTGCGAGCTGGAAAAGGACGGCGATTACTGCCGTGTGCCAATTAAGTTACAAGAGAAATTCGACATTATTATTGTTGATGGCCGCGACCGCGTAAATTGCTGTAAGCAAGCTGTTGATGCCTTAACGCCAAATGGTGTTATTGTTTTGGACGATACTGAACGTGATTTCTATAAGCCGGGCGTCGACTTTTTATTAAGTCAGGGCTTTAAGCACCTACCATTTAGTGGTATCTCGCCAGGCTTGTTCTATTTAAAATCTACTTCTGTGTTTTATAAGGCCGATAATTGCCTGGGTATATAGATTGTTTTTGATTAGAGGATAAGGTATCGTGCAAAATCTGGCACCCATTGCGCTGTTTGTTTATAACCGCCCCGACCACACCCGGCGAACAATTAGCTATTTGCAAAAAAACCTGTTGGCTGATGAGTCGCGCCTGTATATTTTCTCTGATGCTGCCAAAACCCCTGCCGACGAAGCTAAAGTAGAAGAGGTACGAGAATACCTGACCACTATATCTGGCTTTAAATACGTTAAGGTTACCAAGCGTAAAGAAAATATGGGTTTGGCTAATTCTATTATCAGCGGCGTTACGCAGTTAGTAGAGAGTTATGGTAAAGTGATAGTGTTTGAGGACGACTTATTATCGTCGCCTTATACCTTGCAGTATTTTAACGAATCGCTGCAACGTTACGAGCACGAAGAGCAAGTAATGCATATCGGCGCTTATATGTACGATCTGAAGAACGATAAACTGCCACCAGCCTTTTTTTATCGCGCAGCTACCAGCTGGGGCTGGGCAACCTGGGCACGGGCATGGAATAACTTTGAACCGGATATTGATAAATTGATGGGACAATTCGATGCTAAAAAGATTCATGACTTCTCAATAGAAGGCACCATGAACTTCTGGAAGCAGATGCAGCAGTTTAAAGCCGGTAAAAATAACTCGTGGGCAATCCGCTGGTATGCTTCTATATTTCTAAAAGGCGGCTTAACCCTGAATCCCTCACATTCCCTAATCCAGAACATTGGGCACGATGGCAGCGGGGTGCATTCTAATAATGAGGATATGTACCAGGTAAATATTTCCCGCAAGCCGGTGGTGGGATTTCCATTGGAGATAAAAGAAAGCAAAGTGGCTTATGCTGCTATCAAGCACTTCCTGAAAAATCGTAAGGGAAATATTATTCAGCGAATGGTGCGCTTTGTTAAGCAGCGGTTTTCTTAACCCGGATTCGGGGGAATTAAAGAATTGTCAGAATTCCCTCCAGTTACCAGATATAATTCTATGAATTCCTAAATTCTGAGAATTCAGGTTCAAGACAAGATTACTTAGTCGCCGTCAATACAATATAAGGCGACATCAACTTACTCTCCACCGGAATAACTTTAGTCACCACCTTACCAGCCAGCCAAAGCACTTTAAAAAAGGCTTTAACAGATGCCGGTTGCTGATCCTTATTTTCTAACCAGATCGAATACTTTCCATAGTAATAGCTCTTCACATCTTTCAGGCCTAAAGCCTTGCAGCAATCGGCCAGTAATTGCGGGTTCATGCTGCTGATGTTGTGCTTGCTGTAGTTATCGGCATCGTACTTGCGCTGTACCCATCCGTTAACACCGGTAAAATTAGGGAGTGTGATAAACAAAGTCCCACCCGGTTTCATGAAGTTTACGTGGCGGGCAATGATGTCTTTAGTATCATTAAAGTGTTCGATGAGCCCTGCTGACAAGACGAGATCATACTTTTGTTCGGGAGCGTATTTAAACAGATCACCTTCAATTACCTTAACGTCTTTTTCAGCCAGATCATTGACGGCTAAAACCTCATCCAAAACTGGCTTGTGTACATAGAAATCGAAAAGCGTGGCATCGATACCAAAATACTTCTTCAGGAAAATAGCATAATAGCCCGGGAAACCACCCAGCTCAATAGCAGAAGCGATTTTATTGCCGGTTAAAATGTTTTTTAACAGCTTGTGGAATGTATAAGTTACTGGCACTTTAAAGGCAAGCCCTTTTTTTGATTCCCAGTAGTTTGCCCAAAAATCACGATCGGTTAATTCGTTGCTCATCGGGCACAAAGAAAATGAAAAAAATGTAAAGTATCAGCCACCATGCTTTTTTACCTAAGCTGCAAACAAAAGCAGGGTAATATTTTTCATTCACTGGTAGAGGCTTAATTTCTAACATGATAAAATGTATTTTTGACCCATGCTGAAAGTAGTGCATTTGAATACTTATGACGGTAATGGCGGCGCCGGTAAAGCCTGCCTTCGGTTAAACCGCGCATTGCTGGATGAGGGTGTTGATTCAAAGGTAATTGTACATTATAAGTTTGGTAAAAATGAGGATATAAAAACCTTTAATAACACCGTATTACAAAAAGGCTATACAGCAGCTACCATTATATTAGAACGTGTATTGGGTAAGAGCTACTTGAAACCGAACAAGCGTACTCCTTTTTCTTTTGCCTGGTTCGGTCGTTCTGTTATTGATCACCCCGATGTTAAGGCTGCCGATGTGATCCACCTCCATTGGGTTAACCATAGCTTTTTAAACCCGGCACACCTGGCAGAGATAGCCAAACTAAATAAACCTGTAATCTGGACTTTCCACGACAGTAATGCGTTTACCGGTGGCTGCCACGTGCGCTATACCTGCGACCACTACCAACGAGAATGCGGTTACTGCCCCCTGCTTAAAAAGAGCGAGGCCGATGATATATCCAACAAAATCTGGCACCAAAAAAACGAGGCTTACAAAAAACTAAACTTTACCATTGTGGCACCAAGCTCGTGGATGTTAAGCTCGGTTTTAATGAGCAGTTTAATGAAGGATAAAGCCATTAAACAAATCCCCAATACCTTAGATACCGGAATTTTTAAACCACAGGATAAAAAGCAGGTTCGTGCTGCTTTAGGTTTGCCTGCCGATAAATTTATCTTTCTGAGCGGCTTTATGCCTTCGCGCAAAGATCTGCACAAAGGAACCCAATATCTAATGGATAGCCTCGAGCTATTAAAGACTAACCGTGGCGTACATGCCAATGATATTGAACTGGTAATATTCGGAAATCGCAATACAGATCAGTTACCTACTTTTCCTTTTAAAACCACTTTTTTAGGAACCATTGGCAGTGAAAATAAACTGGCCGAATGCTATGCTGCAGCAGATGCATTTTTAATCCCATCGCTCGAAGATAACCTGCCTTATACGGTAATGGAAAGCCTGTCTTGTGGCACACCCGTAATAAGCTTTACAACGGGCGGTATCCCCGATATGGTAAATCACGAGCACAATGGTTACCTGGCCGAATATAAGTCAGCAGAGAGCTTTACAGCGGGTATGGAGTGGGTGATTGACTATCCCGACCAGCAATTATTGCAGAAACAAGCAAGGCAAACCGTAATGGAGTATTTTAGCGAAGATACTGTTGCCAAAAAACATATTAAGTTATACGAGCAGGTTGTAAAAACAACGGCTAAAGCCAAAACCAAAGCTTAATGTTTCAGCCCAAGCTTAGCATTATAACCATTATTTATAATAACGTACGCGATATTGAGCGCACGCTGAAATCGATCATTACGCAAACTTATACTAATATCGAATACATCGTGATCGATGGCGCTTCAACGGATGGTACGCTGGAAATCCTCAATCAGTACAAACAACACATCACACAATTAATCACCGAGCCCGACAAAGGTATCTATGATGCCATGAACAAAGGCCTTGCTTTAGCTACCGGTGATTATGTATTGTTCATGAATTCCGGTGATGAAATCTACTCGCCCGACACTGTAACCAACGTTTTTGCTTCGGCACCCAATGCCGATATTTATTATGGCGAAACAGAAATGATTAATGATGCCGGTGAAAGCCTCGGCCGCCGCCGCCACCAAGCGCCTGAGAAATTTACCTGGCGAAAGTTTAAGTATGGCATGAGCATTAGCCACCAGGCTATTTATATTAAGCGTTCTTTGGTTGAACCTTACGATAGTCGTTATGCATTAAGTGCCGATATTGATTGGATCTTAAAAGCAGCTAAAAAAGCTAAACTGATTGTTAATGTACACCAATACGTAGCTAAATACCTGGTAGGGGGTATGTCGAAGAAACGGCACCGACAAAGCTTAATTGAGCGATTTAATATTATGAAGGAGCATTATGGCTTGATACCAACAGTGTTTAATCATGGTGTTATTGCTCTTAATTTGGGTTGGTATTGGTTAAAGAATAGGAGAACGAATGATTAGTCGCAGCCTTTGTGGGCTTTTCACATCCACGTTATTGCGAGGTACAGCGCCTGTCCCGGATTTACTTCGGGACAGTAATCCCCGACCTACAGAGCGGTAACTTTAATAACGCAGAAGTCCGTTTTTCATTAGGAAAGGCAGAGTGATTTATGAAGTGTCAGTGGATGTACTTTTTCTTTTTCCGCAAAAGAAAAAGTACCAAAAAGAAACTCGTGGCTGCTCAATTTTCTATTGAAGTTACTGCTGTGGCTAATGTTGTGCTATCCGAAAATTAAGATGCCACAATTGTTAGGGTATTTAGGGTTCTT
>CAHJXH010000089.1 GCA_903644075.1 Sphingobacteriaceae bacterium
ATTCAAATGTAAAATAAATTATACACATTATTTGGATATCAACACAGAATCTCGCAAGGACGTTCTGTATTATAGCACTAGGCTAATTATTCTTTAACCCTAACTTATGGTCAGCATAATCCAGCAAATATTCATTATTCAGGAAATATTCGAGGCTAATGATCGATACATCGCTTCCCGAATAGTTTGTGCTTTCTACATAAGTTAAATAATCGGTAGCCGTTGTATTAAAGCTGTAATTAAAGCCGGTGCTCGTACTAACCGATACCGCTGTGCCCGTTGGCAATAAGGTAATTTTATTAGTTGCGGTTTGATCTTCGAAGTACGAATACGGTTCGGTACCGGTATCAAATACCTCATATGCTTTAGAAACCGTTTTACTGCCATAGGTATAAGTGCCCGGTATAACAACTGAGTAGCCGTAGCCAGGATCGGAAGTAAGGGCATGCATGGTGAAGCCAGATGATGTACCAAGATCGGACGAGGTAAGCCCAAGCGATATTACACCGGGTACATAAGTACCTTCCAGCGAAAAATTAGTTGTTCCCAACGCAGCCAGTTTAAAACCCTTGGTTAACCCTGTGCCGGGATCAAAGTAACTAAGCGGACTGGTGATATATGCGCCATTATTGAAAGTAACATCATATTCAGAATCTACACCGAAAATATCAAACGATCCTACATCCTCTGTTTTACCCTGGCTATCAGTGCCTTTGTAATACAAAAAGAAGGGTAAACGCTTAACAGAAATAGTACCATTATGGTCGCCAATGGTTATCGTAGCGTAAGCCAGGTTACCGTATACTTTTTCGGTGGTGCTATTATCGGCGCCGTATGAAATAGTGGAGGTTTGGCTGGTTATGGTAATACCATCTACAACGGTCGAATCGCCGGTAAAATTAAACCCGGTACTGGTAATCATAGATGCCGGTAAAATTTCATGGGCATCTATCACCATCCCACCTGAACCGGTATCAAATAACATGTACTGGTTTACGGTCTGTGTCCCAATTTTAGGTACGGCAATAAAAAGTAATTTGTAAATAGAAGAGTCTGATTCGTAAAGCCCAAGCTTGGTAGGGGTTGGGGTAGCTACAACGGTGTTGTTAGTGATATTGTCATGATTATCTTTTTTACACGAAGCAAAAAAAATCAAAAGTAACAGCGCAAAGAAGTAGTAATTAGTTTTTTTCATCGGGGTATTATTATATTACTATATACCCTGTTTTAACTTATTGGTTTCAGATTTATTATCTGAAAACCAGCATTTAACGTAATATTTTTTCTTAATCAACGTATAGTTGTTAATCAGATATAAAAAGTACTGTTATGAAATTTGGTAAAGTAACAACCATTGCTCTTTTAATAGCCGTAGGCTACAATACAGCATCTGCACAAATGGTGCGCAACCATGCCGTTCACTTCAGCAGGCACAGGGTTACGCATCATCATAACCACACCAAGGTTAAATAAGCTGCATCGCTTATTTTTCTAGCCCTAAGCTCTCAGCAGGTTTAAAATTACCATCGGCATCAAATAAATGGCTCACCGGGTTATCGGGGTCTTTAATGATCTCCAATAGTAAATAACCCCACTTTTTCCAGAAGTTTTCGAGCACCTGGCCGTAGGTTTTTACCTGCCATTCATCGAACATGGGCTTTGGGCTGGTGCCGCGCAACTGCTGTGGTTCAATATAAATTTCGTCGCCAACAGGCATTATATCATAGTTGGGCAGGCGGTTAAACAGGTATGCCGAGTAAAATACCCGCGCCGAGAACTCTTCGAATTGGATAGGATGCAGGATTTTATTTTTGATCTTATCATAAATCACCTGGTTGTAGCGGCCAATAGTGCCATTATCCTGCAGGTTAATGATCAAGCCGAAATCATTGATACGCAGGGCGAAGGTTACCGTACTCACCTCATCGCGATAAGCAAACTCGTTTTCGGCATTATCTACTTTGAATAAGAACAGGCTGTAAGGCTTAAAATCTTCTTCGAACTTAATGGGCAGGTTAAGCGTTTGCAGCATTACATGCAGATTGGTAAAGCGCTGCAAAATAGATTGCGATACGCTAAACTCTTCACCTTCTGCATTTTGCTGGCGCATGGCGGCTTGCAGCTCATTAAAAATAATACCATGGAGCCATTTGGCGGCCCATTGAAATATGCGGAGCTCATCCAGTTCTTTTACAGCATCGTAGCCTTGGGTAAAGGCGGCTTCAATTTCGCGTTCTAAAGGTTCAACATAAAGTTCATTGGCTTCGGCGGTGCAGGGCAGTTTGAGGTCTTTATAAGTAAGGATGCTTTCATCGAGCAGCTTAAAGGGCTGGTCTTCCAGCTTATAGCGGCTCATGAGCCATTGCGGGAAAACGGTTATCTGTTCTTCAGAACTATTTAATGGTTTACCGGTTAAAAAGCATAGCTTTTTACTTGCTTTAAAGCTTTGAAACGGGTAATAAATTTGCTCGGCCATGGTGCAAAGATAAACATGATTTTTACCTAAAATTTTTAGCTTTACTTTTTAACATGAAACTGACTTATCGCACATACGAGCTCGAACTGAAACATCGCTTTACCATCGCCAAATTTTCGCGAACTTCTACCCCGATCATTTTATTACAGATTGAACACGAGGGATTTACCGGCTATGGCGAGGCCTCGATGGTGCCTTATATGGGCGAAAATCACCAATCAGCCATTACTTATTTAAGTAAGGTAAAAATGACGAGTTTTAGCTATCCTTTCGACTTCGGGAGCATATTAACCTATCTGGATAGCCTTGCTCCGGGCCAGCCGGCCATCAAAGCGGCGATAGATATTGCACTGCATGATCTCGATGGAAAATTGAAAAGCAAACCCTGCTGGCAAATTTTTGGCAGCGACCCGGCACTCATGCCGGTCACCAGTTTTACCATTGGAATTGACTCGCCGGCATTGATCCGTCAAAAAGTACAGGAAGCCGAAGCATGCAAAGTGATTAAAGTAAAGTTAGGCAGAGACAGCGACAAGGAACTCATCAATACCATCCGCTCCGTCACCGATAAGCCACTCTATGTTGATGCTAATCAAGGCTGGACAGACTTGCAGCAAAGCCTTGATATGGCCCACTGGCTACACGAGCATGGCGTGCTATTAATTGAACAACCCATGCCCAAAACCGACACCGATAGCAACGCCTGGCTTACCGAAC
The DNA here is from genome assembly GCA_903644075.1 of Sphingobacteriaceae bacterium. Lineage (GTDB taxonomy): Bacteria > Bacteroidota > Bacteroidia > Sphingobacteriales > Sphingobacteriaceae > Mucilaginibacter. Next base: position 3,194 of record CAHJXH010000089.1, read on the forward strand.
GCAGCCCCATCCCCATTATTGCCGATGAGGCGGTACAGCGTTTGGATGATGTGGCCAAAGCCGAGGGTATCTACCACGGTATCAACATCAAACTCATGAAATCGGCAGGCTTGTTTGAGGCTCAGCGTATGATTGACAAGGCGCGGGAGCTAAACCTGAAAATCCTGATCGGTTGTATGAGTGAAACCAGCTGCGCTACCCTTGCCGCCGCTGCCCTGGCCCCGCAATGCGATTGGGCCGATCTGGACGGGCCTTTTCTGACAAGCAATAACCCTTTTGCTAAGCCCGACTTTGCCGATGGTAAATGGATCTTAAACAACGAACCCGGCCTTGGGTTGAACTCATTTAGCATCAGGTGATTATTAGCGGATGTTTTGTTAAAATATCAACACAATTACGGGTTGCTAATAGGTAAGTTTGTACAAACCTCATGATCATGAAATCTTTAGCAATTAGTTTTTGCGCGGGTGCTTGCCTGCTGTTGTGTACTTCGTTTCAACCGGCCGGTAAATGGGTAAATTTGTTAGATAAGAATATGAGCCAGTGGGACAAATACCTCAGCTTTAAACACACCGATGGCGACGGCGGCAAAATCCCTAAAGATGCTCAAGGTAACGATATCAAAGCTATCGGCTATAATAAAGATACCGCCCATGTATTTTCGGTAGTGATGGAGAACGGCCAGCCTGTTTTGCGCATCAGCGGCGAGATTTATGGCTGCGTATTTACTAAGCAGGATTTCAGCAATTACCGTTTGAAATTGAAGATGAGATGGGGCAAAAACAAATTCATCCCGCGTTTGCATGATTATATGGACTCGGGCGTACTTTACAACTCACAAGGCCCTGCCGGGGTTGATTACTGGCACTCGTGGATGCTGGGCCAGGAGTTCCAGGTGGGTGAAGGTACCACGGGCGATTACTGGCCTATTGCCGCATCGCACATGGATATCCGCTCTACCAAAAGACGAGACACCACAACCTATATCTTCGACCCTAAAGGTGAAAAACATGATTACGGCGGCTACTGCCAGGCCGTTGCCGATTATGAAACCAAAGGCACCGGTGCCTGGACCGAATTGGAGCTGATTGTATTCGGCGATAAAGCCTTACACATTGTAAACGGCCACGTTGCTATGGCCTTATCAAACTCGCGCTATAAAGATGGTGATGTGGTTAAACCGCTCACCCACGGCAAAATCCAGCTGCAAAGCGAATCGGCAGAGGTATATTATAAAGATATTCAGATACAGCAGATTACCGCGCTGCCCGCACAGTATGCGGCTTATTTTAAATAGATTTTGCTATTTGTAAAGTATGAACAAAGGTTGATAAACACATACCAAACGGGTGTTTTCACGGGTTGATTTCGTTCGGGTTAATAGTTAACTTTAATATACTAATTTACTTAACGCTCCCTATAATCTTTATCATCATGTCAATACAAAAAATTTTAAATGAGGACTGGTCGTGGGTTGATGAAAAAAAGAAACCGGAGGACCGTGGGTTTATCACATGCGAAGAAATCTATGAGGTTGAATACCTGATAGATGTATTCAAAAAGCATTGCCCTGTTAAATCCGAAAAGGAAATTATTTACGCCATTGCCGCAGGCCTGCGATCAACGCAGGGCCTCAAACCGCGAAAACAATTTATTGAAACGGTGAACACCAAACTGTTTGCCCGCGAAGCTATGATTGGATAAAATCACAGCGATCTTCTATTCACAAAAATCTTTACCCCAACAAAAATTATTTGCTACTCCAGACATCAAGGCTTTGCTGCGGAGCAGCTCGACTAATACCTTTTGTCATTCCGAGGAACGAGGAATCTTCTTCGCCATGTATAGCCCCTATGCAAATCGAAGAAGATTATTAATGATTTGTTTGTTTTTATCGGGATTAATGAACTCACTACGGTCGGTTCTTCGTTAGCGCTCTGAATGACAAAACGAGCAAGATGTTCTGCTTCTTTCGTGCGCTGCCATCCTGAGGCACTCGAAGGATAAGTGTTGGCCTTTTACAACATGCTTACAGACAGATGAAATTCGAAAACATAGAGCAGAAGCCCTACCCGCCATACTTCGAGTGCATGACAAACCGTTTTAATCAAGGGAAGGCGATTGCATGCAATCGCCTTCCCTTGATCTTGTTTCTTGTCTCTTTCTTAACAACTATTTCTCTGCCAGTAAATCCTGCGCAATCTTCTCAAACTGGCTAATAAACTCGGTATAATAATCGCCGGTGCCCGGGCCGCTAAAGCCGGTGTAGATTTTACGTACATCGCCTTTTTTATCAATGATCAGCGTGGTTGGAAACGAGAAAAAGTTGGCCAGTGCCGGTAAGCTCTCACCTGTTTCTTTTTTATTGCTGGTATGGCCGGTAATTAATATCGGGTACGGTATGTTGAAGTGGTTTTTCTCGCGTAGTAATGATGCTTTCGATTTATTGAAATCAGTTGTACGCTCGTAAGCCAGGTCAACCACCTCTACGCCTTTGTTGTGGTATTTTTTATAGTAGTTTACCAGGTAAGCGGTCTGGTCCATACAGTTAGGGCACCACGAACCCATAATTTCTACAATCACCACCTTATTTTTAAAGCGGGCATCGCTTAAGGATACCTTTTTGCCATCCAGATCGGGGAACGAGAAATCCAGTTTTTTATAGCCGGGTTTCAGGAAGGTAAGCGAATAGGCATCAGGCAACTTGGCATTCTCATTACGTACGGCATGCCAAGGCGTTTTACCAAAAAGGCCATCAACTAATGTATTTTCATTTTTTAGGGTAGCGGTAAATAAAAATGCATGGCCGCCATCAAAGCACGATAGGTATAGCTTATCGCCCGAAACAGTACCTTCCAGGTAGCGATAATCGCCGGTGGTTGTTAAAAAGGTCCCCGTAACCTTGCTGCCGGTTTGTTTAAACACGGCAACGGTTGTATCAGGTTCATCCACACCAACAATGGCCGACCATGTACCTGCTACTGTATACTTAGTAGGCTCACTTACTTTAAAGCGATACGATACACCCGGCTCGGCGGCAAAAGGGATAAGCACATCGCGTTCGCCTAAATGGCGTATCCAGTTACCTTTAAGGTTGGCCCCTTCAAACTTCAGCTTAAATTCCGAATCGAACAGCGGCATCTGGATCAGCACAGAATCATCCTTAATTTTAATATCATTAACCCTAAAGCGTTCGCTGCCATTAATAATAGCAATTTGCTGATGCCCGGCGGTATCTTTAACCTCAAAGTTAAAAGGCAATTCGCCGGCGGCTATCTGTAAGGTACCTCGCCAAATACCTTTGGTTAGTTTTTGTTGCGCAAAACTGGTAATGCTTATTAATAGGAGAGCTAAGAGTACGATGCGGGTTTTCATTGCAAGAGTTTGTTTTTTAAATATAGCGATATGCCGCGAGCGATAATATTTTTTTTGAAGCGGCGGGCAATCGCATAGTCTACAAAAACAGTAGTCTTAGCAAAGGTAATAACAGTAGCCTATTATTTCAATAATTCGCGCGATATGACAATTTTCTGAATCTCAGATGTGCCTTCATAAATCTGCGTAATTTTGGCATCGCGCATTAACCGCTCTACATGGTATTCTTTTACAAAGCCGTAACCACCATGTATCTGCACGGCTTCTACCGCAACTTTCATCGCAGCTTCAGATGCAAACAACTTAGCCATAGCGCTTGCCGAACCATAAGGCTGACCATGATCTTTTAACCACGCAGCACGCAGACAAAGCAAACGGGCAGCGTCAATCTCAGTAGCCATATCGGCCAGTTTAAACTGAATAGATTGGTGTTGTGATAAAGGCTTGCCGAATGTTTTACGCTCTTTCGAATAATTTAAAGCTAACTCATACGCGCCAGAGGCAATGCCCAATGCCTGTGCAGCAATACCAATACGGCCGCCCTCTAAAACTTTCATGGCAAAGGGAAAGCCCGAACCATCTTCGCCAATACGGTTTGCTTTGGGCACTTTAACATCAGTAAACATAATAGAATGTGTATCAGATCCCCGGATCCCCATTTTGTTTTCTTTAGGGCCGATGGTAAAACCTTCCATTCCGCGTTCAACAATGAGTGCATTGATGCCTTTACCTCGTTTTTCGGCACGGGTTTGTGCAATAACAATATAGGTAGATGCCGAATTACCATTGGTGATCCAGTTTTTGGTACCGTTAAGCAGGTAATAATCGCCCATATCGATAGCCGTGGTATGCTGCGATGTAGCGTCTGACCCGGCCTCGGGCTCCGAAAGGCAGAATGCGCCGATCACTTCACCCTTAGCCAGTGGCACCAAATATTTTTGTTTCTGTTCTTCGCTTCCATATTTCTCCAATCCATAGCATACCAATGAGTTATTAACCGATACTACAACCGATGCCGAGGCATCAATTTTAGATAGCTCTTCCATAGCCAGCACATACGATATGGTATCCTGGCCGCCGCCGCCGTATTGGGGCGATACCATCATGCCCAAAAAACCGAGCTCGCCCAGTTTCTTCATTTGTTCGGCCGGAAATTTTTGATTTTCGTCGCGGTCTATCACACCGGGTTTTAATTCATTTTGCGCAAAATCGCGTGCAGCCTGACGGATCATCAGTTGCTCTTCAGTAAATTCGAAATTCATATAATACGGTATATGTTGGTATTCAAAGATATGAAATACTATGCATGCATAGTAAAATTTAGCCACAAAAAAAGAGAGCTCTTGCGAAGCTCCCTTTCCCCTAATTAATTTAAACTATTGATTAAACCCAAAACAAAGAACAAAAAACCTCAGCTTGGGCGTCTGAGAATTCAAAACAAATTTTTAATAGGTAGATGTTTTAATACTTTTCATAGATGTACGTAGAGTCATCAAGAACATTACAAAAGTAAAGCCACAATTTTAATAATATCCTTACTAATACGTCAGAATTTACTATTTTCACATTTATATTTAATTGCTTATTGCGAAACAGTATTAACCGATAATGTATCGGCGGATAATTAAAAGATGACCCCTTAAAAAACAAAGGTAAAACATGTTACTAACTGATTTTGAATACCTTAACAACTCTGAAGACGCTTTTAAAAAGAAAGTTGCCCTGCAAATAAAGCGCCTTCGCCGCCAAAACCAGGTTACTCAGGAGCGCTTTTATAGCGAAACCAGTATCAATATTGCAAGGTTAGAATCCGGCAAGATTGACGTTCGGTTAGACACGCTGCGCAAAATTTGCTACTATTTTGATGTTTCTCTATCAGGTTTTTTCCAGGGTATCTATTAAAATCACTAATTCTAGTGTAGTAATTTTTAAACAATTCCATTTTTCTATACAGCAATTCCTAAATTGTGTACAGGACTAAATATAATCTATCTATGAAGAAAAAGGTAATCTCAGGCCCGCTATATGCAGCCGCGGCATTAATGCTATTAAGCGCATGCCATAATAATGCAACACCAGATTATGCCGCAAACGATGCGGTATATAAAAATCTGGACACTACCGTTAAATCCGGCGACGATTTTTTCAAGTATGCCAACGGTGGCTGGATAAAAAAGAACCCAATCCCATCTGCCTACTCGCGCTGGGGTATTGGCAACCTGGTTAGCGACGAATTACGCGACCGTTTAAAGAAAATTAACGAAGACGCTTTAAAAGAAAATGCTGCCAAAGGCACCAACTCACAAAAAATTGGCGATTTTTACTACAGCGGCATGGATACCATTGGTATTGAGAAACAAGGCCTGTCGCCGTTGAAAGCCGAACTGGATAAGATTGAAGCGGTAACCGATACCAAATCATTATTAAATGAGTTTGCGCATTTATCAAACATTGGCGTAACCACACCTATTGGCGCTTACGTTGGCCAGGATGCCAAAAACAGCGATAAAATGATGCTACAGCTATACCAGTCGGGCATTGGCCTGCCAAACCGCGATTATTATTTTAATAAAGATGAGCAAAGCGCTAAGATCCGTACCGATTATCAGCAAACGCATTTGCCTGCTGTTTTAAAATTATCAGGATTGGATGATGCCGCCGCCACTGCCGGAACCCAAAAGGTGTATGACCTGGAGAAATTTTTGGCAGATAGCTCACGTAAACTGGAAGATCTGCGCGATCCGTATAAAAATTATAACAAAATTACAGTGGCCGGCCTGAGCAAGCTGACCCCGCAGATAGACTGGAAAGATCTGTTTGAAAAAATGGACTATAAAAAAGTTGACACGGTAATAGTTGGCCAGCCAGAGTACTATCGTGCACTAAGCAAAGCCCTGACTATTTATAGTATTGCCGACTGGAAAGTTTACCTGCGCAAAAACCTGGTAAGCGAGTTTAGCGGGCAACTGAGCAAATCATTTCGTGATGAGAACTTCCGTTTCTACGGCCAGGTAATCTCTGGTAAGAAAACGCAACTGCCACGCTGGAAACAAGTTATTGATGCCGAGAACAACCTGATGGGTGAAGTATTAGGCCAATTGTTTGTGAAAGAATACTTCCCGGAGCAAAGCAAAGAACGCTATGTAAAATTGGTTGAAGCCATCCGCAGCAGCTTTAAAGAGCATATCGAAAAGTTGGACTGGATGAGCAGTGCGACCAAAGCTAAAGCATTGGACAAACTGTCAAAGGTAAATCCAAAGGTTGGTTACCCTGATAAATGGAAAGATTTCGCTGACCTGACCATCGTTAAAAGCCCTTACGCGCAAAACGTAATTAACGCCAACCTTTTCTGGCACAAACGCGAAGCCGGCAAATTAGGCAAACCGGTTGACCGTGCCGAGTGGGATATGACCCCGCAAACTTACAATGCCTACTACAACCCATCGAACAACGAGATTGTATTACCGGCAGCCCAGTTTATGATCCCGGGTGTTAAAGACCAGGATGTGGATGATGCCGTAGTTTATGGCTATGCAGCAGCATCAACCATCGGCCACGAAATTACCCACGGTTTTGATGACGAAGGCCGCCAGTTTGATGCCAAAGGAAACCTGAAAGCATGGTGGACCTTGCAAGACTCTGCTAAATTCACACAACGCGCACAGGTAATTATCGATCAGTTTAACAACTTTACCGTATACGGCCTGCATGTTAACGGCAAGGCATCCCAAGGCGAAAACATTGCCGATTTAGGTGGTATTGTAATTGGTGTTGATGCATTCAAAAAAACCGAACAATATAAAGAAGGTAAAAAAATCAATGGCTTAACGCCAATGCAGCGGTTCTTCCTGGGTTATGCTTTAGGCTGGTTAGGCGAGGAGCGTGAAGAAGCCTTGAAAAACCAGATTGTTACCGATGTACATGCCCCAGGCTTTTTACGTGTAAACGGCCCGTTTAGCAATGTGCCCGAGTTTTACGAAGCCTTCGGTATTAAGAAAGGCGACAAAATGTGGGTTGATCCTGATAAACGGGTGAAGATCTGGTAAATTGATGTGCAGATGTGTATGTTAATGTGCAGATGCGTGGATATGCAGATGTGCAAATGGGCAAATCTGTTTATTTGCACATTAACTAATCATCTGCACATTCGCACATCTGCATATTAACTAATCATTAAAATAAATGCACTTCATCAATGCCCTTGCAGACTGGTGGCATCAGCAGAGCTATATCGAGCTGATTGGCGTTATTACGGGTTTGCTATGCGTTTACCTGGCTGCTGTTAATAACATCTGGAACTGGCCATTTGCCATTATCAGTGTAACGCTCTATATCTTCATTTTTTTTGAAGCAAGGCTGTATGCCGATATGGGTTTGCAATTCTATTTTTTAGGGGCCAACATTTATGGCTGGTATTTCTGGAGCCACAAGAAAGAGCCGGAGGTTAAAGTGCCGGTAGTATCTATCACCACTCAACAAATCATCTGGACGGTGATAGCTATAGCGCTAATAACACCCTCATTAGGTTTTACCATGATTAAGCTCTCGCCCATATTGCATTATAAACCGGCAGCGTACCCATACCTCGATAGCTTTTGCACAGCCGTAAGCCTGATAGCCCAATTATTTATGGCCCGCAAAATTTACCAGAACTGGCTGATGTGGGTATTTGTTGATATTATCTATATCGGTGTTTACTTCATCAAGCATTTGCAGCCAACAGCAATTATGTATGCTATTTACGCCGTTATTGCCTTAATGGGATATCTTGACTGGCGTAAGGAGTTTAACAAACAGTTGATCAAAGCTTAATTAAACTCAATCACCACATCATCGCTAAGCGGGTGGCCAGTGCAGGTTAAGATGTAACCATTCTTGATATCTTCGGGCGTAAGCACCTCGTTACTGGTTACTTCAACTTTACCATTGGTACATTTGGCAAAGCATGCCGAGCAGGCACCGCTTCGGCAACTGTAGGGGAGTAGAATATTGTTTTGCAGCGCAGCCTGCAGGATAGATTGGTTTTCGCCCACCATCAGATCATACCACTCGTTTTTTAAATGGATCTTAATTTTATGCGGAGAGAAATTGGTAATACTGCTGGTTACCGGGATGGTTTCGAGCACAAAGTTTTCCTTATGGATATTACCCGAATGCACGCCCATATAATGCAACGCAAATTGGATCATCCGCATGTAAGCGAACGGCCCGCAGATGTAGAATAGGGTATTATTGTAATGGCTATTGGTAAGTTGTTTAACCAGTTTCTCTACCATCAGATTATTGAGCCGGTTGGCCTCATCGCTAATAAGATATTTAATAGCTAATTGATCGGGATGTGCAAGTGCCAGTTCATCCAGCTGATATTTAAAGATAATATCGTTGTTAGATTGGCTACTGTACACCAACGTAAATTGCAGATCCAATCCCCTCGTCAATGCATACTTCAACTGTGCAAAAACAGGTACAATGCCACTACCTGCTGCAAAGTAAATTACCTGGCGATGGTTCAGTTGCTCAAGCAAGACAAACCGCCCTGCAGGTTGAATAGCAGTTAAAGCATCACCCGGTTTTACATGAGCTAACATGAAACGGGAAATCTCCCCGTTTGAAATCCGCTTTACAGTTATTGACAGCAACTCTTCATGGGGAGAAGAACTCAATGAATAAGACCGTGTGATCTCCTCATTATGGTGCGCAAATATTAATGTAATAAACTGCCCGGCCTGATAAATTATCCGCTCATCATTAGCCGGGCGAAGGAAAAAGGTAGCCGTATCGCGCGTTTCCTGTTTTATGCTATCAACAATAAGTTGGATGGTATTCATTTAGTTGGTGAGTACGAGCTTGCCAAATTGGGATGAATTTTCCATTTTACCAAAAGCTTTTTCGGCATCAGCCATGGTGAATACCTCATCGATTACAGGGATAATCTTTTTATTGTTTACCAGTTTCAGCATGGCCTCAAATTCATCAGGCGTGCCCATGGTGGTGCCCAATAGCTGTAATTGTTTCCAGAACAAGGGTCTTGCATTAAACGCAGGGATATTCCCGGCAGTGCCACCAAACGTAACAATGCGTGCTCCCGGATTGCATAGATCAATCACTTTGGCAAAATCATTACCCAGTGCGCTATCAATCACCACATCAAAACCACCAGCCATATGCTTTAACTCTTCGGCCCAGTCTTGTGCCTTATAATTTACACCGGCAGCTGCACCAAGGTGCCTTGCACGATCAATCTTTTCGCCACTGCCCGATGTTACAAATACCTGGCAGCCCGTAGCCACGGCCCATTGCAAAGCGAATGTTCCGGTACCTGATCCTACGCCGACAATCAGCACCTTATCACCCTTTTTCGCTTGTCCTTTGGTGAATAAAGCGCGGTAAGTAGTCAAGCCAGCCAATGGTATTGCAGCAGCCTGTTCCCAGCTTAAATGGGCTGGTTTATGGTGAAGATATTTAGCTTCCACCTTTACATATTCGGCCAGGGTACCATAATCAGGCAAGCCAAGAATTTTAAAATCATCCGATTTATGGCTGGCGCTATCGCCCCAGTTATTGCTTGGGTTGATAATCACTTCCTGGTTTAGCCAGTGTTTATCGGCCTCATCAAAAATTTCGGTAACAATTCCTGATCCGTCAGAACCCAGTACCGATGGATATTGAATCCCGGCATACTTACCAATGGTGATCCAGTAATCGCGACGGTTAAGCGCGGCGGCTTTAATTTGCACCAGTGCTTCACCCGGCCCTAATACCGGTTTATCAATTTCTTTATATACAATTGGCCTCTCGGCGCTTTCTAATACTACTGCTTTCATACCCCCTGACCCCCTAAAGGGGGAATTAAAAATTAAACTTGAACTAATTATTGTCTTTAAACAAGAACACCATTGCAATTGTGTGCAATGGTGTTCAAATATTCCTTCTTAAGCCCTCTCCTTCGGGGAGGGTTGGGAGGGGTCTTATACTGCTTTTGCGTATAACTCAGCAACGTGGTTCCAGTTCACTACATTCCAGATAGCTGCAAGGTAGTCTGGGCGACGGTTCTGATATTTAAGGTAGTAAGCGTGCTCCCAAACATCGATACCGAAAATTGGAGTACCTTTTACCTCAGCGATATCCATTAAAGGGCTATCCTGGTTAGGGGTTGAAGTTACAGCCAGTTTTTTATCAGGCGTAACAATTAACCATGCCCAGCCAGAACCGAAACGGGTTGCACCTGCTTCGCTTACTTTAGTTTTGAAATCGGCAAATGAACCGAAAGTGCTTTTAATTGCATCAGCTAATGCACCTGTTGGCTCGCCGCCACCGCTTGGTGAAAGCAAAGTCCAGAACATGGTGTGGTTAAAGTGGCCACCGCCATTGTTACGTACTGCAGGTGGGAATTTTGAAATATTTTTGATGATATCTTCAATATTACTGTTGGCTTCTGGTTTGCCCTCAAGCGCTTTGTTTAAGTTGGTAACATAAGCTTGATGATGTTTGCCATGGTGAATTTCCATAGTCAATTTATCAATGTGTGGTTCCAGTGCGTCGGTTGCGTATGATAGCGCCGGTAGTTCGAATGCCATAATCGTATTTTTAAAGGTTAAAAGAATGTGTTACAAATATAAAGCCCTATGTTCATTATTTGTTCTGTTAATGTCAAGTTTTCTGACGGCGGCTTTTAAAGAAGTCTTTCACCAGCTGCCCGCACTCATTTTCACGGATTCCGCCGGTGATTAAAGTTTTAGGGTGGGTGATTTTCTGGTTCAAACGGCCGAAACCCAGCCTGGCATCGTAAGCCCCAAAAACAATTTTGCCTACCTGAAACCAGTACGATGCACCGGCGCACATAACGCAGGGCTCCATTGTTACATACAAGGTACACTCGGGCAAATACTTACCGCCCATATAATTGGCGGCAGCAGTTAAAGCCTGCATTTCTGCATGGGCCGATACATCATTCAAGCGTTCGGTTAGGTTATGGCCGCGACCAATGATCTGCCCTTTGCAAACCACAATGGCGCCAATAGGTATCTCATCTTCGGCCAAAGCCAGTTTGGCTTCGCGAAGGGCCTCGTTCATAAAAAAGTCGTCGGGCGAAATCGTTGCTTCGCCCTCAAAGTTAATATACCTCATATTAGTTTGCTTCCGTTTGGTACCGGGCGCTCTATGGCCGTTAGTACAATGTCGCCATTCTCATCGGCCATGCCTGTCACCAAAAACTCCGACATAAATTTACCGATCTGTTTCTTAGGAAAATTAATCACACCCAAAATTTGACGGCCAACTAACTCTTCTTTGGTATAATGTTTCGTAATCTGCGCGCTCGACCATTTAATGCCGTGCTCGCCAAAATCAACCCTTACCTTGTAAGCAGGTTTGCGGGCTTCGGGATAATCAATCGCTTCCAGTATAGTGCCGGCATGCAGGGCAACCTTCTCAAAATCGTTCCATGTGATGGGTTCCATGAGGGCAAAGATAGTTTTTTTGGTTGTCTGTTATCGGTTGTCTGTTGTCGGGAAGTCCACAGAAATATTTTGTCATCGATAGATAACCACCACTAAATCCTCTCCGGGAGGGAGGACTTTAATTATTATATATTATACCAAGGCTTCTTCTTTCTTGGCCAAATACAAATCATATTTCATTTGCAAGCTTAACCAGTAAGATGCTCTTATATCTAAAAGCTTTTCAAGCTTTAATGCTAAGCGAGCGGATATATTGCGTTTGCCTGCAAAAATTTCGCTTAAATGATGTGGTAAGATGCCAAGCGAATGTGCGACATCTTTTTTTAACAGATTCCTTTCCTCGATTTCCTCCTGTAGGAACTCACCGGGATGAAAGGCTTCTATTTCAATCTCATTACCATTATGATCAAACACTTGATTGTTCATATCTTAGTCTTTAGTAGCTGATATTTTTTCTATAGATATGTATGAAACCTTCCCAGGTGCTTGTCCCGGCAAATACAACCACATTCTGCTATATGTCTCTATCTGATTTTGAACTCTGAAAACCGTATTGTAAGAATCTTTCATTTTAACAAAACCATTTTCTTCATCTTTAATATATTCCAAATGCATTGTAACAACCTGCTCCTTTGAATCTGTATAAGCGATTTTATATGATTTGAAAAAAGGGTCGTATATTATTGACGCATTACGACCTTCTGGTTTTCTTGCTATCTCGTTACCTTTTAAATCATCTAAGACAAAATAGATCGCATCCGCTTTGTAAGTGTTTTGCGAAAATCCTTTATTCGCAATCAACAATAAAGTTACGATGATAACAGAGTTGATAAGCTTCATATAGAAGAAAGATATGGCATTAAACAAATATATAAATCTCCCGGCGCGAAAAGCAATTTCCTACCGACACCTGATAACCGACAACTGACAACCAAATCTTATCTTTGCAACATGATTGATGTGATCCTTAAAAAAGGGAAAGAAAAAGCGGTAATGCAAAGGCACCCATGGTTGTTCTCGGGTGCCATAGATAAGGTGAAAGGCAAGCCCGCCAATGGCGATGTGGTGCGTCTGCTGAATATAGAGGGTAAGTTTATGGCTTACGGTTTTTACAATGATCAATCGCGCGTGGCGCTGCGCCTGCTGGAGTGGAACGAGGATGTGGCCATTGATGGCGACTGGTTTCGGAAGAAAGTAGCAGTTGCGGTAGCAAGTCGCGCAGAATTATTGGCTGATGGCAGCACCAATACCTGCCGCTTGATTTTTAGCGAAGCCGATTATCTACCAGGATTAATCGTAGATAAATACGCTGATTATCTTTCCTTACAGATATTAACATCAGGCATCGAAAATAATAAGGCTGTTATTATTGATGAGCTGGAGAAATTGCTTCAACCAAAAGGCATCTTCGATAAAAGTGACGCTTCATCGCGCGAGCATGAAGGGCTTGGCGCCTCAAACGGCGGCGTATTGGCCGGTGCCCATCCACCCGAAATTGTGGAAGTAAAAGAAAATAACGTAGTCTACGGCATTAACATCGCCGAAGGCCAGAAGTCTGGTTTCTACTGCGATCAGCGGGATAACCGCCATTTGGTTGCTGCTCATGCTAAAGGCAAAAAAGTATTAGACTGCTTTTGCTATACCGGTGGCTTCACTCTGAATAGCTTAAAACAAGGCGCAGCATCAGTTACCAGTGTAGATAGTTCGGCATTGGCCATTGAAACGCTGAAACAAAATATTGAATTAA
>CAHJXH010000090.1 GCA_903644075.1 Sphingobacteriaceae bacterium
AGGCCGAAGGTGTGCGTTCAATCAAGTATTATCCAGATATCGCCACTACACAAGCTACCCGCTTAAATGGTAATGATGTGCCGGTATTCCGCTTGGCCGATGTGATGCTGATGAAAGCCGAAGCTATTTTACGCGGCGCAAATGCTACATCAGTTGGCGGGGTTTTACAAACACCAGATTATTTGGTTAACAGGTTACGTGCCCGTGCTAATGCACCATTAGTTGCAGGCATTACATTAGATGGCTTACTTGATGAACGCGCCCGCGAACTTTCGTGGGAAGGCTGGAGACGTAATGACCTGATCCGTTATGGACTATTCGAAAAAGAATATCCGTTACCTAATGATAACCTGACCATGAATAAGGATGTAACCCGCCGGATTTTCCCTGTGCCGGTTTCTGAAATTAAATTAAACCCTAACCTGGTGCAAAATCCTGGTTATTAATAATCTTCATGTAATACACTTTTTTAATTCTACCAGCGGCATATAGGCCGCTGGTTTATCTTTAAATTACATCTATGAAAACGTTTTTAAGCACCCTATTGATACTGGCATTGCCCGCAATTAAACAACCGGCACCAGATGACATGCCGATGAATAAAGTACAAGTAATTGGCTCACATAACAGCTATAAAAAGGCTATTGATCCCGCTTTGTTTAAGCTGTTTCAGCAAAAAGATTCGGTATCTTCCAGTAAGATAGATTATGAGCATATCGGTATTGCCGATCAATTGAATATGGGTTTATTAAACCTGGAAATTGATGTATATGCAGATGTAAATGGTGGTCGTTATGCCCATCCTAAAGGTTTAGACTGGGTTAAAGGCCAGCCTGATTTTGATCCTGAAGGTAAAATGAAAGAGCCGGGTTTTAAGGTGTTCCACATCATTGATCTTGATTTCCGCAGCCATATGCTTACGTTTAAGGACGGTTTGAAACAGTTAAGAGGCTGGTCGCTTGCACATCCTGACCATAACCCCATCTTTATTACTTTAGAACCAAAGGACGGTACGCCCAAGAATCCTGCATCAACCCAACCCGAAAAATTTACCCCTGCACTTTTTGATGCGCTGGATAAAGAGATGGTAGATTACCTGGGTAAAGACCAAATTATCACGCCGGATATGGTCCGCGGTAAATACAAAACATTGGAAGATGCCGTATTACATGATAACTGGCCAACGTTGAAAAAAGCCCGTGGCAAATTCATTTTTGTTTTGGATGATCATGAAACTAAACGCGACATGTATATCGCCGGCCACCCGTCTTTAAAAGGCCGTGTAATATTTGCCAATGCTGTACCCGGAACACCTGAGGCAGCCATGATGATCAGAAACAACCCTAAAGATCCTGAAATACCGGGTTTAGTTAAGAAGGGCTATATCATCCGCACACGTGCCGATGGCGATACAGAACAGGCACGTGTAAACGATAAATCGGATTTTAATGCGGCATGTAAGTCAGGTGCGCAAATTATTACCACCGATTATTATTTGAAAAGCACCCATTTTAAATCAGATTACGTGGTAAACTTCGAGAAAGGCAATAAGTATTTCAGGCTAAACCCATTATTTACAGCAGGTTCAACTGTTATATCTGCACCGGTAAAATAACCGGCACATTATATTCAATCCTATATATAAATTAAATAAAACATGTTGTTTTACAGGGTTTTTAGTGCCTTATTTTTAATAACGGCACTTAACTGCGGTGCACAGGTAAATGCCCAGAAGAAGCTACATCAATACGTCGATCCAATGATCGGGTCCGAAGGTCTCGGGCGTGTTTTTATAGGTCCATCTTGTCCGTTTGGTATGATCAAGCCGAGCCCCGATTGTACATCGAGCCCCAACAGCGGCTGGTTACCCGACCCTAAACCGGTTACTGGTTTTAGCCAGGTACACGTAAGTGGTACTGGTGGCGGGCCAAAATATGGCAACATCCAGATTATGCCTTTTGCCGGGGCACTGAATAAAATAGAGCAATCTTCCATGCGCGAAAATGAGCATGTGGCATTAGGTTATTATGGCGTTACGCTTAAAAAAGATCATATTAAGGCCGAGATTACTGCCGCAGAACGAGCAGCTATTTACCGGTTCACCTATCCTAAAAAAGTTCAAAAGGATTTAAAAATCGATGCCGGTTTCTTTTTGGGTGAACAGCCCGAACCCGATGCCCGCGAGGCCCAGCAATTTGTGGGATCGGAGATTGAAATTGTTTCGGCTAACGAAGTAAAAGGTTATAGCCGTATCCGCGGCGGCTGGAATAATGGTGCTGCCTACACAGTATTTTTCGATGCCGTGTTTGATAGCCCGGTTGCAGCTTACACCACATGGAAGGGCGAAAAACTTTATCCCGGCAAAAAACAACAGTTTGATTCTGGTGAGAAAACAGGCGCTCTGTTATCGTTTAAGAACGGCTTATCAGACACGCTGAAAGTTAAAATTGGTATCTCTTTTATCAGCGAACTAAAAGCTAAAGAGAATATTGATCAGCAAATACCGCAATGGAGTTTTGAACGGGTGCTACACGATATCCAAAATAAATGGGACGTACTTTTAAGCCGGATTGAAATTAATGAAGACGCTAATTTAGATCAGAAGAAACTCTTTTACACAGGCCTGTACCATACCATGTTAATGCCTGCAGATCGCACGGGTGAAAACCCATTATGGACGGTAGATAAACCCTATTATGATGATTTTTACGCCATCTGGGATACCTTCAGATCATCAAACCCACTGATTACTTTAATATCGCCCAAACGCGAAACGGAAATAGTAAATGCACTGCTTAATATTTACAAGCATGATGGTTATATGCCCGATTCACGCAGCGGTAATTATAACGGGCGTACACAGGGCGGTTCAAATGCCGAGGTATTGATAGCGGATGCTTACGTAAAGAAGTTACCCGGTATTGATTATAATCTGGCTTTAGAGGCCATGCTGAAGGATGCTACCGTGCCACCCGGTGGAAACGAGGAAAAGGAGGGAAGAGGTGGTTTGACAGATTATAATAGGCTGGGTTATGTATCTTATGATTTTGTAAGATCGGGCAACCGCACGCTTGATTATGCTTATGATGATTATTGCATAGCCGTTGTTGCCAAAGGCCTGGGAAAAGAAAAAATATATCAACGCTTTTTAAAACAGGCTGATAACTGGCGTAACCTGTGGCGAGACGACTATCAGGATCACGGTGCAACAGGTTTCATTATGCCTAAAGATGCCGCCGGGCATTGGCTGGATAATATTGTTTACGGCGAAGCTAACAATCAGCATCCTACATTTAAATACACACCACTTACGCGAGAGTTTCCGTGGTATGTGTGCCATTGGTGTGCTTTCTTTTACGAGGCAACATCGTGGGAATATTCGTTAAGTATCCCGCACCAGGTGCCTGTTGTAATTGCGAAGTCAGGTGGCAAAGAAGCATTCAGGCGAAGACTGGATACTTTGTTCGATAACAAATATTATAATGTAGCCAATGAGCCGTCATTTTTAACACCGTGTTTGTATCATTGGATCGGTCGCCCCGATCTGAGCAGTAAACGTATCAGGCAAATTATCGCCCAAAACTACAATACTTCACACTTTGGCTTGCCGGGTAATGATGATTCGGGGGCCATGTCTTCATGGCTTGCGTTTCAGATGATGGGTTTGTATCCTAATGCAGGCCAGTCTTATTATCTCATTAATTCGCCTTTGCTTAAACAGAGTGTATTACACCAGGAAAACGGTAAGGATTTTAAGATCATCGCCAAAAAATTATCCGACAAAAACGTATACATCAAATCTGCGAGCCTTAATGGCAAGCCATTTAACCAAGCTTGGATAGAGCATGAGGACATTGCTAATGGCGGCGAACTGGAACTTGAAATGGATGATAAGCCAGCTGCCTGGGGGACTGAAATACTACCCCCCGTTAAATATTAATCACCGGCACAACACATTATAAAATGAAGACATTAAGTTATATAATACTATTGCTGGGCTTAAGCGCATCGGCACAAAATTTAACGCCGGTAATTAAAGAGGGCACTACGTTTAAATATACATTTTACCTGCATGGGCAAACTTCGCCTTTTCAAATCACGGTAAACCATGTTTCAGATTCATTGCTTTTGAGCTGGAACATTCGCGGTTTAGCGGGCGGCAGTTATATCGTTTCGGCATCCGGATTAAATAATGGTAATAGTTTAAGTTTTGCACAGCCAGAGCCTTTTAAGAAAGTTAAACTCGGAGCAGGCCAGACCTTCTGTATGATCTCACGCAGTGCGTTTAATGATCTGGTTACCAAACGCAGTTTTACTTATGATAATACCGTCTATGATCTGAAGGCCGATTCGACCGTGGTGATGATAGATAATCAGCCATTAGCAGTTTTGCACGTTGTTGCCCAAAATGAGACTACGGAATTCTGGATACTTAACAACCCCGACTTCCCTTTTATATGCCAAAGTAAGGGCAACCCTTTAGGCATTGATATGAAGCTGAATGCCATTACCCAACCCTAACTCATTCTAATTCTCAAAACATTTAAGATTTAATTTATATGATATTCAGAAATAATAAAAAAGCATTATGTATCGGTATTTTCCGTACTGTACTAATGCTGTTTGTTACCGGTTGTGTTGCTGGTAGCGCATTGGCACAAGAAACTCATGTTAGCCCCTGGGCGCCAACAACACTTGGCCCTTTGCCTCCAATTGCCAGCCTTAGCAAAGGTGTATGGTTAAAAGGCGAACTGCATGTACACTCGAGGCACAGTAAGGAATCATCCAATAATTCGATCTCCAAAATCATCAACTTCTCTAAATCGGTTGGGGTAGATTTTGTGGCCATTACCGATCATGATAACCATGTTAACGGAGATGTGGCACATAATACCTGGGCGGACCCGGAATTTAAGTCGGACTCTGTTTTATTGCTTTACGCTGCTGAGTGGACCACCACCCGCGGCCACGGTAATGCCTTCTCTGCCACCCCATACGATCATCAGCGATTGTATGATGTTCGCGACCAGCGCGACGTAGTGGTAGGGGCGGTGAAAAAACAATTGGGTATTCATTTATCAGCTAACCACCCGAGTGGAAAAGATCACTTTGGTTATTCGTACGATATGGTTAATTCAATTGAGGTTTGGAATTCTGCCGTTTGGCCTAAAAACGCTAATGCAATTATGATTTGGGACGATATGCTTTCCTCAGGACGTAAATTAACAGGCAGGGGTGGAAGCGATGCACACCACGGCGCTCCCGACTCGCCTGATAAAGCAACCAAGAACACTTATCAGAGAAATGCCAACTATGTAGGTACGCCGACAACCTGGGTGTTTGCCACGGCGCGCACCACGCAGGCTGTTATTGATGCGTTAACCAATGGCCGGGTTTGTGTAACCTCTAACCCTTATACGCCACGCGTTGAGTTTTATGCCGATCTGGATCAGGATGGTAAAATGGATATGATGATGGGTGATAATGTTAAATCGACGGGGAAACCTGTAAAGTTCCGTGTTCAACTAACCGGCAAGAGCATTGTGCCCGATGGGACTTATACCATTAGCATAATTAAAGATGGTAACCCTTACAGCACTATCCAAATGAGCGGAAAAACTCCTGTAGTAGAATTTACAGACACGCCGGTACCAAATGAGCGCACTTATTATCGCGTAACAGTAGAAGGCCCACCTACTGCATATCCTCAAGTACCACAGTCAGCCGGTTTAAGTGGCAATATGCTTGGCCTGTCTAACCCAATCTACTTTAATTTTGATCCTAATTTTTAAGAAATATCCGAGTGTTTTTAATCAGGATCATAGCGGCATTTTCCTGTGCTTTTAGAAATATAGGGGAGTAGTGGAAGAGAGCCAATACACTCATTAGATAGATTATTTTTACTAATTGGGGGTTATGAGGGAAAAATAGCAACATCTGGTGACGGATGTTGCTATTTATAAAAATGTTAACCAGGAAATTGATTCACCATCACAGGTAATTATTTTGCCTGTCATATACTCATTTGATTCCGGCATTGACCCAATGCATCTTCTAGCTGATATACTAATTATAAGGCTAACACATTGCAATCACAATCATTATTGTGAGATCCTGATTAAATAGTTTTTTAAGTAATAATAATCAGTTAGGCATAAACTTTACCAATCACGGTATCTGCAAAGCGCTCCATTTCTTCCAGCTGGGGGCTGCATTGTAACAGGAAGAAGTTAACGCCAACCTTTTCAAATTCTCCAATTCTGTCTTGTACTTGGGCAGGGGTACCGGTTAGGCCGCTTCTTAATCCGCGGTTTGATACCGAGTAATCGTATAAGGATACGGTTTGCTCCATTTGGGTACCCGATAACCATTGCTGGTAATTTTTATATCCTGATGAACCTTCTTTCACATTGGTAATACGGTCCAACTCCTTTTTTACATCCTGTTCTGTATTTCTGATGATGCTGTATG
The DNA here is from genome assembly GCA_903644075.1 of Sphingobacteriaceae bacterium. Classification (GTDB taxonomy): domain Bacteria; phylum Bacteroidota; class Bacteroidia; order Sphingobacteriales; family Sphingobacteriaceae; genus Mucilaginibacter. The sequence continues at coordinate 6,472 of CAHJXH010000090.1, forward strand.
CAGCAACACCAAATTGCATAGGCGGTAGGCCTTTTTTATCGCGGCGTTCGCTTAAATCTGCAATACGTCGGGCAATCAGTTCCGGCGAATCGCCATGCATTACGTAACCATCGCAACGCGATGAGATCAGGTCTTTAGCAGCTTCAGATTCGCCACCTGCATATATAGGGGGGCGAGGGCCTGAGATGGGTTTAGGTTGTAATATATTGTCATTTACCTTATAGTATTTACCATCAAAAGTGTAATGATCCTTTTTCCATACATTGTCCAACACTTCAAGCCATTCTGCGGATCTGGCATAACGGTCATCATGTTGTTCGAAATGAACACCGTATTTCTCAGCCTCATCTTTCCACCATGACGAAACAAGGTTTAAAGATAACCTGCCATTGCTGATGTGATCAATGTTTGCAGCCTGTTTGGCCAATAAAGCCGGGTTATGAAATGTGGGTCTAACAGCAACCATCAACTCCTGGCGGTTGGTAACTGCAGCCAGTGCAGCCGCGGTAGACCATGCATCCAACGATGGTGCTTCTTCGCCCTTAATATCATTCAGGTTTAACTCAGCTATTAAGGCCAGGTCGAAACCAATTTCTTCGCTTCTGATGGCCAGGCGTTTTACATAATCCCAGGTGGGCTGCATGTTTTCGTCTTCTACATTACGCAGCCAGCCGCCAAAAACAGGTAACCAATATCCGTATCTCATAGGTTTTTAGATTGAATAAGTTTCTTCTTTTGTTGTTATGGCCGCAATTTCCTGCTCAATAAAATCAACCAGTTTTTCATGTGGGTTAAAGCCTATTACGTTTACTGCATCGGCCACAAAGTTTGATAGTGCGTTTACATCATAGTAAAGCACTTCGCCATCGCGGTCGTCAATAATGTATTCTATGCCGCCAACGTCAATTTTGCTGGCTTGTACAATGTCTTCGATGTTGGCTATAATTTCGTCCGACGGCGTAAAGGCTTCTACCTTTAAACCATTTTTAGGTGCATCAAGTGCACAGGCATTACGAACCAATTCCGTACCGGCCGTAGTTTGGCAAATATCAGCAGGGCATAGGTTAAAGCTTTCGCCGTTGGTATAAACGCGGATTCCGTATAAGTACTTACCGCCCAATGTTTCTACACGGGTAATATATCCGCCACGAGCTGGGATAAATTCTTGTACTAAAGCCGTATGATCAATCCCAAAATCAATCTGGTTATTGGCTACGGCTTCTTTTACCTGTTCTAATGAATCAAATTTCTCAATACCGGCACCGCTGCCGCCAATGTTGGCTTTAATAACGATAGGGAAACGTAAACCTTCGGTAGCGGCCACTACTTGTGATGCATGGTTTACCACTCTCGATTTTGGATACTTAATCCCTAGTTCTTCTAATAACAATAATTGTAAAGCTTTAGAGGTTTCGTAAGTAAAGGCCTGGTAACCATTAAGTACGCGTACGCCTTTATTTTCCAGGTATTTTAAATAGTTGAGTGTATAAAAGGTCCCCTGTACACCATCGCGCAAATAGGCAGATGGGCTCATGCGGTTAAAGAATATGTCGAAGTCAGGTTTAGGTGCTTCAATTGCAAACTGATGTTCTGTTGGATTTACAGTTTGGTAAGCTATTGCGCGTTTTTCAAGTTCGGCAAATAGGGGTTTAAACCAGTCCGGGTGTTCGTGTGATATAACTAATTGGCTCATGTTTATGTGTTTAATTATAAAACTATAATATCTATAGATTTGGTATGCAAATATATCATTTAAAATAAACCGTCAAGGGGAGGGCTGTTAAGTATTAAGGATTTTACAAAAGACGGACTTGTTTACCCAATGTAAAAAACAGGATACAATAACGTAGGCAAACGTGTTTTTTGAAATAAAATTTTGACAGGGGGGATATAATTACTTTATTTGTCTACTAATTCTATAGACATTATATACTATTTCTAATGAAACAATCTTTACAACAAAGTAATTATCAAAAAAAGGCATTATTGTTCTTTTCCGCAAGTGCTCAGCAAGCCGGTTTAATCTCAAAATCTTCTGCTTCTTTCCAAGGCATGTGTTGTTGCTGTCGCGCTGTATAATCAACCAAAGATAACAGCATCTTTTTTCTGCTTTTCATTTTCCTGATCTTATTGTTAGCCACACTGCGGGGGCCAAAAGATCATCTCATTTTTTTAACTCAAACATAGTGATGAAACATTTCTACAAAAGAAGTGTGCATTTACTTTTGTGCCTCTTATTGGTGCAAATAGCTTATGCACAGACAGATAATAAACCCACAATCCATTCCAAACTTACAGGCACGGTGCTCGATGCCGCAACCCGCCAACCACTGCCCGGCGCAGTAGTAACTATTAAAGGAACCACCCACGCTGTCTCTGCCGATCGGGATGGTAAGTTCTCTTTTGTAACCGGGCAAACTTTTCCATACACATTAGTCGTAAGTTTTGTAGGCTACCTTAAACAAGAAGTAAACGTTAACGGCGGCCCGGTCGAAATTTTGCTGAAAGAAAACATCAGCCAGTTAAATGATGTAATTGTAACCGGTTACAGCACGCAGGATCGTAAATACATTGCCGGTTCTATTTCCAGCGTTAGCGGTAAGGATCTCGAAAATAACCCTGTAGCGAGCTTTAACCAGTTATTACAAGGTAAAGCCACAGGTGTGCAAGTACTGTCAAACAGTGGTGTACCGGGCGGAGGCCTCACCTTTAGGGTGAGGGGTAATAATTCTATTAATGCCTCGGTAGATCCCCTTTATATAATTGATGGTGTTTTTGTAAGCAATGCAGACCCGGTACAAACAGGCTTGGGTAACCAGGCAGCATCGAACCCACTGGCCGATTTGAATCCGAATGATATCGAGAATATCCAGATCCTGAAAGATGCCAACGCAACTGCAATTTATGGTTCATTAGGTGCCAACGGTGTTATTATTGTTACCACTAAACGCGGTAAACGAAACAGCCAAAGCCATATCAGCTTAAACACTTACCAGGGCTGGTCTAGCGCTATTAAGAAGTTTCAGGTAACAAATGGCCCAGAGACTGCTTTATTAGCCAATGAAGCCAAAATTAATACCGCAAAAGATAATGGACAAGATCCATCAACCGTTACCGGTTTAATTGCCAACCCAGCTGGTCAGCCTACTTATGATCGTACTGATGATCTGTTCCGCACGGCACGCACTGAAGATTATGATGCATCGGCACAAGGCGGCACCGAAAGCAGCGATTATTATATCGCTTTAGGTTATCTCAATCAGGAATCAATCGTAAAACCATCCAATTATACCCGCTATACAGCAAGGCTTAATTACGATAATTATGTAACTACCAAACTTAAAATTGGTACCAGCATTAACATTACCCACTCAGAACGCGATTTAAGTGGTAGTGATAACAATCCGCAGGGTGTGATTAACTCGGCTTTGTTCCCGCGCTCATACTTGCCAGTTTTTAATGCAGATGGTTCTTATGCACGTTATGGTAGTTTTGATAACCACCTGGCGCTAATTAATAATCTGGATAACAATGCATCAGCATGGCGTACTATTAGTAACCTGTTTGCTGAGTACACCTTTATTCCCGGCTTAAAATTAAGAAGCAGCTGGAGTGTTGATTATAATGATGAGTACGAAAACGATTATGCCAATACGCTCATCAGTGCAGGTATTGCTACTAACGGTTCGGCAGCATCTTACGAAACGAAGAATATCGTTTATACCAATGAGCAGGTTTTAACCTATATCAAATCATTTGGTGCAGGTAATAAACATAGCATTAACGCTTTGGTTGGTAATACCTTAAATACCGTGATTGGTCAAGGTACAAGTGCTACAGGTACCGGTTTTGCGGGTAACAGTCTTACTGCTATTAGTTCGGCAGCTACTACAACGGGATCATCTTATAGCAATACAGCCAAATTGGTTTCCTTTTTTGGTAAAGGCAGTTATACTTACGATAACAAATACACCATTGATGGTAGTATTCGTGCCGATGGCTCGTCGAAATTTGGTAAAAACAAACAATGGGGTTATTTCCCTTCGGGAGGTTTAGCATGGCGCGCCGGTCAGGAAGATTTTATTAAGAAACTAAACTTCTTCGACGATCTGAAATTCAGGGGAAGTATTGGTTTATCGGGTAACCAAAACGGTATTGGCCCTTATGCGGCCTTAGGTTTATGGTCGTCATCAGGTGTCAACTACCTTTCACAGGCGGGCACGGCACCCTCACAACTGGCTAATCCTGATCTGACCTGGGAAACCACGCGCCAGATAGATTTCGGAACTGAATTCGCCATTCTGAAAAACAGGCTTAACGTTAGTATCGACTATTATAACAAATACACTTACAACCTGCTGCTTAACGTACCGGTTCCATACCGCTCTGGATTTGCCAGCTATTTGCAAAACTACGGTGCCGTTAGAAATAAAGGGGTAGAGTTAGATTTGCGTTCGACTAACATAGATAACAAAGACTTTAAATGGACTACCGATTTCAATATCTCATGGAATAACAATAAGATCGAAAAACTCGCTTCTGACATAGCACAGGGTGCATCAGGGCGTAATATATCAATCCTGAGACAAGGTTATGCGGTTAACTCATTCCAGTTGTACAAACAATTATCGGTCGACCCACAAACAGGTAACGCTATTTACCAGGATGTGAACGGTGATGGCAAGATTACCTCGGCCGATCGCCAGATTGTAGGCAATGCACTACCAAAGTTCACAGGTGGTTTTACCAATAACCTGTCGTACAGAAACTTCGAACTTAATTTCTTTTTTTACTTCCAGCAGGGCAACAAGATCATGAACATGAACGATTTCTTCATGGTGCATGGTGGTACACAGGCAAATATTGGCTTTTTGCCAAGACAATTAGACCGTTGGACTACACCGGGACAAATTACCGACATCCCAAGAATGACTACCTACAGCGGTAACCCAACCCAAAATGATGGCGCAGCCAATAACTACGGTGGTAACGTAGCCAACTTAAGCTCACGTTATTTACAAGATGGTTCATTCATCAGGCTTAAAACCTTAACACTTGGTTATAATCTGCCGGTTAATACGGTTAACAAAATTGGCCTGAGCAAGGCAAGGATTTATGTACAGGCAACCAACCTGTTAACCTTTACCCATTATGATGGCTTAGACCCGGAGATCAGTTCACAAAGTAATAATCAAAATACCGCGGGTTACGACTGGGCTACCGTGCCGCAACCGCGTACCATACAAGTTGGCGCTAACGTAACTTTTTAATCTGCAATAACATGAAACGAAAATATATCTATAGCTTTTTAGTGCTTGCCATTTCGCTTGGCGCTTCATCATGCAAAAAGTATCTCGATGAAAAGCCTAACAACCTTTTGCCGACAGAAGACGCAATTACCGATGCCGGTACAGCCCGCGCAGCTATTATTGGCGCTTACGACCGCGTACAGAATTATTATGCATCTAATTACCCAACGCTTGGTGTAATGCCGGCCGATAACGTAATATTTAACGGAACGCTGAACGAATACCTGCAGCTGGATCAGAACGCTGTACCGGTTGATAACGTAATTACCGTTGCCGCTTATCAGAATATTTATAAAGCGGTTAATTCGGCCAATAGTGTAATTGCTGCTGTACCCGCTGTAAATGACCCGTTGCTAACCAGTGACGAAAAGAACAAGATTTTGGGCGAAGCCTACTTTATCCGCGCTTTAGCTTACTTTGATCTGGGACGTGGCTGGGGCGGTGTGCAATTGCAGCTTACACCAACAACAGATTTGAATGCACTTAAAGGTGTAAAGCGCAGTACCCTCGATCAAACTTATGATCAGGTATTGGCTGATCTAACGAAGGCAGAACAACTATTGCCCGAAGATGCCAGCACCCGAAATCGTGCTCAGAAGAGTGTAGCCCGTGCCTTACGTGCACGCCTGCACCTGTACCGCCAGCAATGGAGCGATGCCGAAAACTATGCTACACAGGTAATTGGCAACACTAAATATGCTTTGGTAAAACCTTATAATACATTCTTCACTGCACCATTCTTAAGCACCGAATCTGTGTTTGAGCTAAGTTTTTCTACCAACGATAAAAATAGCTATTGGAATTTATGGTACCCAAGTTCGGCCGGGGGGCAGTATACATTGAAGCCATCTGATGCACTGGTTGCTAAATTGAACAATCCCAATATTGGCGGTACCCGTAAAACTTTAATTGCCGGTACCGGTACAGGAGTTTATGGCGTATTGTATAACACCACTTCATCAAGTATCGATCCGTCTTATGTGATCAGGATCGCTGAGCTTTATTTGATCCGTGCCGAAGCGCGTGCCCAGCAAAATAACCTGAGCGGTGCCATTGCCGATCTCAACATTATCCGTGCCCGTGCTGGCGTACCGGCAACCACAGCCACTACACAGGCCGATGTTTTACAAGCTATAGAAGATGAGAATAGCGTTGAATTTCCGTTCGAAGCACACCGCTGGTTCGATCTGGTGCGTACCGGTCGTGCCGGTGCTGTTTTAGGGCTAACCAACAAAAACTACTGGCTGTTCCCGATCCCGTATTCTGATATACTTTCAGATCCGGATGTAACGCAAAACCCAGGTTATTAATTAAGCATAGTACTATTAAAACCCTATATCAACAAATGAAAACAACCTTTAAAATAACAAGCCTGCTCTTTGGGCTGCTGTTATTTAGCGTGCAGATAGTATCGGCACAAAGCAGTTATTACTTCCCCAAGGCCCAGGCCTTGGATAGTAAGATCCCCACACCAGAGCAGTTTTTGGGGTATCCAATCGGTTCATTCTATACCCGGCATGATCAGGTGGTGGCGTATTTTCGCGAATTGGCACGTGTAAGTAACCGTATTCACGTACAGAGCATTGGCCATACTTATGAAAACCGGGAACAGATTATCGCAACCGTGACTTCGCCCGAAAACTTTGGCCGCTTGGATCAGATCCGCCAGGAACACTTAAATCAGATAGATCCTGCCAAGCCGGTAGTTAGCAGCAGTGCCCCGGTTATTATAGATCTGGGCTATGGTGTGCATGGCAACGAAACATCGAGCACCGAAGTGAGTTTGCTGGTTGCTTATTATCTTGCTGCAAGTAATGATCCCGAAACGTTAAAGTGGTTGCAGGAGTCGGTTATATTTATCGATCCTTCATTGAATCCTGATGGCCGTGATCGCGCAGCAAACTGGCACAATTCATTTCACTCTAACCCACCGGTTGCCGATCCTACGGATAAAGAACACCAGGAGGGCTGGCCAATGGGACGTACCAACCACTATTACACCGACCTTAACCGCGACTGGTTGAACCTGGTACAGGTAGAAAGCCGTAACCGGGTAGAGTTTTTCCATCAATGGTACCCTAACGTGCAGATTGATTTTCATGAACAAGGCACCAGCGCCACCTATTACTTTGAGCCAACGCCTAAAAGCCATTACAGCCCAATCATCCCGCAGTTTTTGTATGATGAGGGTATTGTACTGGCAAAATACAATGCACAGGCGCTTGACGATATAGGTTCTTTGTATTTTACTAAAGAGGGATATGATAATTTATCGCCTATTTACGGCTCAACTTATCCTAAATTTTATGGCGCTGTAGCAGCTACTTACGAGCAGGCCAGCTCGCGCGGTATTGTTCAGGAATCGGCTAACGGTATCCCGCTTACTTTTGCTTTTTCTATCCGCAATCACCTTACTACAAGTTTCTCAACTATACGTGCTTCGGTAGCAGAAAAAGCAGGTTTATTTAAAACCCAGAAAGACTTTTTCAAATACGCGCTGGAGCAAGGACAGAAAAGCGCAACCAAAGCTTATGTTTTTGGAGACGCGAAAGATGTAAGCTTAACCCAGAAGTTTTTAGGCTTGCTGTTACAGCACCGCATCAAGGTTTATCAGCTTGCTGATAATATTGCACAGGATGGAAAAAACTTTCAGAAAGGCAAAGCCTATGTTGTGCCATCAGATCAGCCAAATTACCTGATCGTACATTCAATATTTGAGGAAAATGCACTTACCGATAGTATTTATTATGATAATACCGGTTGGAGTATTATACATGCCTACGGCTTAAAATATGCCAGGTTAGCGGCACCAACTGCTAAGGGCGCTTTAGTGAACACAATAGAATTACCACAAGGTACTGTAGAAGGCGGCAAATCTAATTTAGCCTACCTGCTCAATTATACCGATTATAACGCCAGCCGCGCATTATATCACTTACTAACCAAGCAGATATTAGTTAGGGCTGCCTTTAAACCTTTTACAGCAGGTACTGCATCTGGTAAACGAAGCTATGGCAGTGGATCGCTGGTAATACCGGTTGTTGGGCAAACAGTTTCGTCAGACTCTCTGTATAAAGCATTGCAGGAAGTTGCGGCAGATACACATTTGAGTTTTGCTGCAGTTAACACCGGCTACAGCCTTGAGGGCATTGATTTGGGTAGCAGCAACATTAGGGCTATTAAAAAACCAGAAGTGGCGCTTGCTTTCGGCCAGGGCGTTACTGCTTCAGAAGCCGGGCAAGTTTGGTTTCTGTTAAATCAGCAGCTTGATTTGCCGGTTGCAAAGATTGATCCCGCCAGCTTTCAACGCGCTGATCTGAGCCGCTACACTGTACTTATTTTACCGGGCGGGGCTTACAATGCATGGGATAAAGCAACAGTTGATAAAATTAAAGATTGGGTAAGCAATGGCGGTACATTGATTACTTTCCAAACCGCAAGCGCCTGGGCAATTGAACATGGCATTGCCAATGAAAAAGTTGTGCCTGCAACCTTTGGCGGCCGTGATGGTAACGTGCAACCGCAAACGGCAACTACAGCTGCAAACAATACCGCGCCTGCGGGTCAGCAAGAACAACCGGGTGGTAGAAGGGCAGGAGCGCCGGCAACAAAACCGACAGGATCTGATACTACACATCAAGCGACAGGTGCAGGACGCAGGCGCTCGGAAGGTGGCCGACTGGATTTTGCCCGCCAGGAAGAGGTTGAAGGCGCAAAGCGTGTAAATGGAGCTATATTTCAGGCTGATTTGGATATTACCAATCCAATTGCATTCGGTATTACCACCAGAAAATTATATATCAATAAGAATGGCGCTACTATTTTGCAACCGAGCGCTAACCGTTACACAACTGTAGCACAATACAACGCCAAGCCGTTTGTAAATGGTTATGCCCCGCACGAAAGTATAAGTAGTGTAGCAAACTCGGCAGCTATTATTTTGTCGTCGAGCGGCAGGGGTAAGGTCGTTTTGTTTGCAGATGATCCTACTTATCGTGGCTATTGGTTGGGAACGAGCAGGTTATTCATTAACTCATTGTTCTTTGCAAACCTGGCCGGCGGAAGAGCAGGAGGCCAGCAGGAAGAGGAACAATAAAAGAACTATTGATTGCGATCATTTATGTTTTTTGCCAGTCTGCTTAACGGCGGCAGATATGGTTAATGGTTTACAGTAAGCCGGAACGGGCTTGTTGTTGGGGCAGGCCCGTTTATTAATAAGGTTGGGTAGCTGAGTGGTTAGGCAAGGGTCTCAACACTCTTTACGGCGGTTCAAATCCGTCCCCACACCTCTAAGATTTTATTTGATGATGCGTTTTGTTAAGAGGTATATCGTATTACAAATAGCTGCTATTGTGTTTGTGCCCTTGGTTATTAAGGCGCAGAATACAGGACGGGTTACTGCTTACCATGTTGCAAAAGCAGACCAGCAGGTAATGGCTTTATTGGCCAAAATTAGGGTGGACAGTATTAGTGAATCCGTGGTTAGTACTTCGGTAACTGATAACATCGACGAACTTTTATCAGAGACTAATGGCCTGGCCGAAACTAAAGTGAACCGTCAGTTTAGCCGGGTTTTAAGACGTATCAGAATTACCGATCTGGCCAACCAGGATGCAGGTGATAAAAAGGCCTATACACGCATGGCCGATCTTTTTGCGCGTTTGAAACTGTACCCATTGGCCATGAAATGCTATCTGAAAACTTTGCCCGTTATATCGCAAAATACGACAGGCAAGTTTTACTTAGATGAGTCTGATGCTACAGATAGTTTATCGACAGAAAATGAAACCTTAAACCTGAATTTAAAGGATGACAGCCTTTTTAACCAAAAGGCACAATGGTTGGACAATCATGTTAATGAAAGTAAATCAGAAGCAATTGGCAGCCAAAAGATAGCTGAGGCTTTTAATGATGGTAAAAATGCCATTGCTTATGCATTACT
>CAHJXH010000091.1 GCA_903644075.1 Sphingobacteriaceae bacterium
CAATTACGGCGGGCGTATAGTAAGCCTGCTAGTGCCAGACAAACACGGCAAAATGACAGATGTGGTTCAAGGGTTTGCTAATGTAAAAGGATATCAAAAATCAACCGAACCTTATTTCGGGGCCACAATTGGCCGTTATGGTAATCGCATTGCCAATGGTAAATTTGTGCTCGATCATAAAGCTTATACATTATATACCAATAATGGGCCCAACACCCTGCATGGAGGTAAAAAAGGCTTTCAGGATGTAGTATGGAATGCAAAGCAGCCTAATCAGGCGGCTGTCGAGTTAAGCTATTTGTCTAAAGATATGGAAGAGGGATTTCCGGGAAATTTAAAGGTAAAAGTGGTGTATAAATTAACCGAGGATAATTCGCTTAAAATAACTTACGAAGCATCAACCGATAAAAACACGGTGGTTAACCTTACCAATCATGCATTTTTTAACCTGAATGGTGAAAACAGTGGTAGTATATTAAATCATAAAGTGCAGATTAAGGCAGACCATTTTACCCCTGTAAATGCCACTTTAATCCCAACTGGAGTAATTGAAAGTATTGTCGGTACACCTTTCGACTTTCGGCGGGGCGCAACCATTGGTTCGCGTATTAACGATCATAATACGCAGTTGGCCAATGGCAAAGGATACGATCATAATTATTTATTAAATGCACATCACATAAATACATCTGTTGCTAATGTAATTGGAGATAAGAGCGGCATTGTTATGGACGTATTTACCGACCAACCCGGCTTACAGTTTTATAGCGGAAATTTTATGCAAAGTAAAAACACAATGAAAGGCGGCCATAAAGATGATTACCGTACTGCTTTCGCAATGGAAACCCAGCATTTCCCAGACTCGCCAAACCAACCATCTTTTCCTTCAACAGAATTAAAACCTGGCCAGCAATATCATAGTATTAGTATTTACAAGTTTAAGACCGAATTGTAATTACATAAAAAAAGGAGATAGTCACAATTAACTATCTCCTTAAATTCTAGCCGTAATATCTTTTATTGCACGGTAAACTTGTTTGTAATAGCTGCCTCTGCCGAGTTTTTGCCAACTGTTATCGTGTACTTACCAGGATAAATGATTTGTTTATTTGTTTTTGAATCCCATTTCTTTAGCTCCTGAACCGGAATTTTAATTGTCACGGTTTGGCTTTGTTTGGCATCGAGCGTTATGCGTTTAAAAGATTTTAGTTCCTTTAACGGTAAATCCTTAATAGTAGGGTATTCAATATAAGCCTGCACAACTTCATCGCTTTGCATGCTGCCCGTATTGGTTACACTGCAAGTTATCGTAATGGTATCTTTTAATTGATATATTTTGTTAGCCGCTTTTACACTTTCGTAATTAAAGTTTGTATAGCTCATACCATAACCAAAAGGGTATTGAACTTTACCTGTAAAATAACGGTAGGTGCGCCCCTGCATGCCATAATTATCAAAAGGAGGAAGGTTGCTGATGGCAGAATAAAATGTTAACGGTAACCTGCCCGATGGCGAAACCTTGCCAAATAAAATATCAGCCAGTGCGTTACCGCCTTGCTCGCCGGGGTACCATGCTAGTATAACAGCATCGGCATAAGGTGCTATAGCAGCAACATCTACATCGCTACCAGCCGTAAGCACTGCAATAATAGGTTTCTTTACATCTTTACGTAAGGCTTTCATAAAAGCGATCTGGCTTGCGGGTAAGCTCAGGTTAATTTTGTCGCCGCCTGAAGGGGATAAAAAAGCATCACCTGCTTCACCCTCCGTTACCGGTAACAAACCAAGTACGGCAACAGTTACATCGGCGTTGCCTGCTGCCCAAATGCCGCCAAAGTGTGTGGTGTCAGATTCGCCCGCACCTAAGTCGTATTCAACACGGGTACCTTTGTCAACAGCGCCGGAGATACCTTCAACAAAGTTTACCATTCTCGGGTTGATGCCATGATAGCTGCCCACCAAAGCATCGAGCGAGGCCGCATTTGGGCCTAACACCATAATACTATTGTAGGAAGACTTGTTAAGCGGCAAAACATTGATGCTGTTCTTAAGCAATACCATACTCTGTTGTGCAGCCTTGCGAGCTAATTGAATATGGGCATCATTATGTATACTATCTGCTCTGTAATTATAATAAGGCGAATGTGTAGGGTCATTATAAAAACCGAGCTTTACCTGGGTAAGCAGCAATGGTGCCAACGCCAGATCAACGTCATGGGCTGTTATGAGTTTTTGGGCAATGGCTTTGTCTACATCCGTTTGCAGTACATTAGAGCAATCTAAATTAATACCTGCTTTAATAGCAGCTGCAGCCGCTTCGGTGCGCGATTTTATATACTTATGCGTGGTATAAACATCATCGAGCGCACCGCAGTCAGTTACTATGTAACCTTCAAAACCCCAGTCTTTTCTTAGCGTTTTTTGCAGCAGGTTATAATTGACAGAATTGGGTATACCGTTTACACTGTTATAAGCTGTCATCACACTGGCTACACCGCCTTTAACTAATTTGTTGAAGGCATAGAGATAGGTATTATGCAAATCGGTTTCACTTACATTGGCATCGAAATAATCCCTTGTTTTTTCGGGGCCGCTGTGGGCTACGAAGTGTTTTGCAGTAGCGGCAATTTTAAACTGACCGGGGATAGTACCTTGCATACCATTTACATACGCTAAGGCCATTGTGGCGGTTAAGAATGGATCTTCACCGTAAGTTTCCTGACCGCGACCCCAGCGAGGATCGCGAAATATATTGATGTTGGGCGACCAATAAGTAAGGCCTACATATTGCCCGTGATCGTTTTTATCGATAGCCAGGTTATATTTCGCCCTTGCCTCTGTTGATATGGCGGTACCAACTTCTTTTATCAACTCCGGGTTAAAGGTTGCTGCCATACCTATGGTTTGAGGAAATACTGTCGCCTCACCGGCCCGTGCTACGCCGTGCAGGCCTTCGTTCCACCAGTTATAGGCAGGGATGCCAAGCCGGTCAACTGCTACACTTTTGTATCCTAATAAACCTGCTTTTTCGCTTAGTGTTAATCGCTTTAACAGATCGTTTACCCGTTGTTGCGGTGTTAAATTTTCGTTCCTGAAATCTGGTTTATCCTGGGCCTGGCCTGGGTTTAAAAAACCGATTAGCAAGCCAGATAGCAAAGCATATCTTAAAAAGAAGCGCATTATGTTTTAATCAATATTTATAATAACGTACTAATATATTAAAAGAAAAGCCGTCCCGGATATTGTTGGGACGGCTTTTTCTTTTTTACCAACCTGGGTTTTGCGTCAGGCTTTTATCTAAACTCAGCTGGTTAACAGGCACTGCCCACAGATAATCTCTGCCAACGTTAAACTGCCGTGTCTCAACCAATACATGCTGGCCGTAGTCGGCGCGCGAAGCATCAAAATTGTTGAGGATACCATAAGTTTTACCCGGCATTACAGTTTCAGCAATTTTCCATCTTCTGATGTCGAACAATCTTTGATCTTCCATCGGGAACTCAACATGACGTTCGTTTCTAACAGCATCTCTTAATAATGCTTGTGTGCTTGCATTTGCTGCAGTTACCGCAGGCATGTTTACACCTGGTCTGCTACGTACAGCGTTGATAGCATCGTAAACAGTTTGGTCAATTGCGTTTGCCTCAATTTTAGCTTCTGCATAAGTTAATAATACCTCTGCATAACGCAGCATCACAATATCGTTAGATGAATTACTATCATAAGCGCCTGATATAACAGCAGGTACATATTTTTTGTAATAGTAACCAGAAAAAGAAGCATTGTTTTTACCAAGCGCATCTATCGAACCCGGTTTGGTAATATCAATTGTTAAACCATTAACCACAGTACCCGGAACAACAATAGTCAGCTTTAAACGCGGGTCTCTGTTATCAAAAGGTTTAGCCGGGTTGTATAAAGGTGATTTATTGATGCTTAAACCATCTGTACATTGATAGGCATCAACCAGTTTTTGCAATGGTACTACCTGGCCCCAGCCACCTAAAGTTGGTGCACCAACCCATGTTGCGGTTGCAGTGGTATAAGTAGCTGCTAAAAACTGGCCTGAAAGAATGATCTCCGGGCTGTTTTTATTAGTGCCATCAAATAAGCTTAAGTAGTTTGGATCAATTTGGTATTGGCCTAAATCCATTACCGCTTTTGCTGCAATAGCAGCATTGGCCCAATCGCCTTCGTATAAGTATGTTCTGGCTTTAAGCGCTAGTACTGCACCTCTGGTTACACGGCCCTGATCGGTAGCTGCATAGGTAAGAGGTACATCATTGGTAATGGCAGTCAGTTCATCTTCAATAAACTTGGCAACCGTTGCCCTTGGCGATCTGGCTATAGCAAAGTCGGCTGTTGCAGGGATGGTGGTTACCAATGGCACATCGCCATACATGCCAATTAACTGCTGATAGGCAAATGCACGTAAAAAACGTGCTTCGCCTTTTAAACGGGCGCGTATAGTGGCATCCATGTTGGTTACTTTATCAATATTGTCCAGCACTGTATTGGCTGCACCAATCATGTTATAAAAGTTTTGCCAGTAGTGTGCAAATACACCTTGTGCGGATGTTGCGCTGCCATTGCCTGCGTATTGGATATCATCCGGCCAGTTACTCCATGAGTAACTATCATCTGTGCCGCATGACAGGAATATACGATCCCAGGAATCAGCTAAGAAACGATAGATATTATTGGTTGCATCTACTGCGTTGGTTTGTGAAGTCCAGAATGTTGCGCTTGATAAGGCATCAAGTGGCTGTTTATCAAGGTCATTTTTTTTACAGGCCGAAATGCTTATTGTTAATATAAAACAAAGTAAGGCTGCAAATCTATAGTGTAATTTTTTCATCTCTGTAAATTTTAGAAGTCAGCATTTAAACCAAATGTGTAAACTTTAACCTGTGGATAATACCTGTAATCTGTTGGTGTTTCAGGGTCGATATCGTGAGGCAGGCTGCTAAACGTAAAAAGGTTTTGACCCGAAACGTACAATCTTAGTTTGGTTAATCCCGCCTTTTTAATGATAGAAGGGCTAATGGTGTAACCTAACTGTATGCTCTTAACACGCAGGTAGGCCCCGCTCTTAATCCAGTATGATGATGATTGGTAGTTTTGTGTGGAAGTAGTTAATCGTGGGAAAGTGGCATCGATATTGGTTGGTGTCCAGCTATCTTCCTGGGCTACTTTAAAGTTACCGCTTGTGCTATTGGTAGGCGCTTCCTCAAATACAAGTGTATTTACGCTTACTTTGCCAACACCCTGTAACAGGGCTGCAAAATCAAAACCCTTATAGCTGAAATTAAGGTTAAAGCCATAGGTATATCTCGGAATATTACTACCCAGGTAAACGCGGTCTTTGTCGTCTATAACGCCATCTCCGTTTTGATCTTTATAAATCAAATCGCCAGGAGCAGTAGTGCCTGCAATTTGTGTTGCGTGCGAGCTAACCTGGGCTGCGGTTTGAAAAATACCCTGTACCTGATATCCATAATAGCTATTAAATGGCGCACCGGTAATGAGGCCAGTGGTAATATTATTATTATCAGTACTTAAATAATCGGTTCCTTTAAGATCGGTAATCTTATTTTTAACATCCGATATGTTAGCACCAATGCTGTATTTAAAGTCTTTACCAATATTACCGTTGTAGTTAACAGCAAATTCAAAGCCTTTATTTTCCATTGCACCGGCATTTTGATAAGATGGCAATAGACCAACAGTTTCAGGAATTGGCAGCTGGTATAAAATGTTGTCGGTATTCTTTTTGTAATAATCAAACGTGAAGTTTAATGCACCTTTTAATATGGTCATATCAAAACCAATATCCGTCATGGTAGTGGTTTCCCATGTTAAATTGTTATTGGTGTAAATAGATTGATAGGCCGCAGTATTTAAATTACCGCCAAAAGGATAGCTGTAGTTATAACTAAAGGTTGATTGATATGGATAATTGGCAGTAGTGCCACCAACAGTAGCTAATGGATTATCATTACCTAATTTACCCCATGATCCTCTTAATTTTAACTCTTGTAACCAGGTATTATCTTTCAGGAAATTCTCTCGTGAGATATTCCATCCTGCTGAGAACGACGGGAACCATCCCCAGTTTGACCCCTTAGGAAAACGTGAAGAACCATCGCGACGGATGTTTGCTTCTAACAGATACTTGTCATCATAAGCATAATTTAACCTGCCGAAATACGATTGCAATACATATTGTGTACTTGTACCTGCGTTGGTTGCTGTACTTGCAGAGCCGGCATTAATCTGGTCAAGATCTGCATCTGCTATATCTTTACGGTAAGCAGTCAGGTCATTATAATTTTCGCTCAAACGTGATGCACCGCCGAAAGCGGTAATTGAGTGAAGGCCAAATTTTTTCTTGTATTGTAACAGGCCCTGGTAGTTTTGAAATAAATAACCGATATATTCTTTTGTTATATCATTTTGGCCAACAGGAGTTGCGACGTTAGCATAAACTAAAGCTTTGTTATGCATGCTGTTATAAGTACTCTGGTAATTATCTGTGGCAATACCTGATAAGGTTAGGCCATCAATAATTTCATAATTGGCTTTGAAGTTTCCTTGAAATAATTTGATGTCGTAGTTGTACAAGCCACCTTCATCCTGCAAACGGATAGGGTTTTGCCCGCCTCTTAAAGTTGCCCATGTACCATCGGTATATTGATTTACGTTAAGTGGGTTAGCAACAACAGCCTGCCCAAATTGGTAGTACGCAGAGCCGCCCACACCTTGTGGCTCAACCTGGCCAGAAATATTACCTGCGATATCTGTACTGAAAGTTAATTTCTTACTGATTTTAGTATCCGTATTTAACCTAACAGTTAAACGGTTGTAATTCATGTTTTTGATCAAGCCGTTCTGATCAAAGTAGTTGGTCGAAAAGCGGTATTTAGTAGCCTCGCCACCACCAGAAACAGACAGGCTGTGTTGCTGCTGAAAGCCGCTGCCTGTTTGGATCAGTTTAAGCCAGTTATTATCAGGGTAGGTGTTTAAATCTCTGTTTGGGTTGTCATAAGCAGCAATTTGGGTTGCCGAATATACTGCGCCACCGCCCGAATTGGTATACATGAGGTTAGCCAGGGTCATAAACTCCTGGGCACCTACAAATTGTGATAGCCTGGTTGTTTTTTGCCAGCCAAAGTAATCGCCGTATGATACTTTTACCTTACCACTTTCGCCTCTTTTGGTAGTGATTAATATAACGCCGTTTGCTGCACGCACACCGTAAATAGAAGCAGCGGCTGCATCTTTTAATACAGAAACTGATGCAATATCGTTAGCATCAACATTATTAATATCGGTTTGATTGCCATCTACCAATACCAGCGGGTTGGTGTTATTTAAAGTACCAATGCCCCTGATGGTGATTTTACCCTGATCAACACCTGGTTGGCCTGTACCTTGCTGTACAGTTACACCCGATACCGCACCCTGAAGGGCATTAGATACCTGGCCCACCGGTTTCCAGCTAATATCTTTACCACTAACGGTTGCAACAGCACCGGTTAAATCGGCCTTCTTTTGTGTACCATAACCAACTACGACCACTTCATTCAGCCCTTTTGCCGAAGGCTCAAGCGCTATATTTAATGTGGTTTGGCCATTAATAGCAACTATTTTAGATTGATAGCCAATATAGCTCAGTTCTAAAGTTGCTGTAGTTGCTACATTGATGTTAAAAATGCCATTGTTATCTGTTACGGCGCCTAAGTTTGCATTGCCTTGTACCTTAACGGTAACGCCGGGTAGGGGTAGGCCCTTTTCGTCTACAACTTTACCGGTAACGGTTGTAGCATTGCTGCCACTGTTAGTGTTTGCCGGGGTTATTACCAATAAATGGTCGCCGATTTCTTTGTAAGTATAACCAGATTGATCTAGCATGGTGTTCATTACGTCTTTTACAGGCGCATCCTGAACATCCAGATCAAACTTTTTAAATGCAGGGAATTTGCGTTCGCTAAAAACAAAACGGTAAACACTCTGCTTCTCAATTATCGAAACCACCTTCTTAAAGTCGGCCGATTTAACATTGAGTGTTACGTTTGTTTGCGAGTAAACCCTTGCAACAACCTGAAGATTTAAAAATACTATTAAAGCTAAAGTTAATTTCATAATCAGGAGTGGCTTGTATAGCCAATATTTGTCCTTTACACCCTTCGGGTGTTTAAAAAAAAGCATATTTTTACATGATTAAGGTGATAAATTGGCAGACTACTGTACCAGAGTAAATCTGCATTACAATTGCGTTGTCATCTTTTAGGGAATTACAGCTTTGTAATTCCCTTCTTTTTTAAGTAGATATTTTTCTCATAAATTTTTTAATGGGGTTAATAGTGTTTAATTAGATTAGTAAATATTTATAAGTGCGCCATTCATCTTATAATGAAAGGTTTCTGTAAGTCTTAGTACATCCAATGCTTCTTTGATATTTTCATTTTTAAAGGTTCCGGTAAAGCGGTATTTCTTTAAATTATCATTATCCAGCTTAATGGATACACCATAAAATCTTTCCATCCGGTTGCTAAGCGTAGCAAAGTCTTCGTCTTTAAAAACAAAATGGTCATTTAGCCACGAGGTTTCTACAACAGTGGTGTCGTGGTTTTTAAAATAGGTTAGGGAGGTTAAAGTATATTTAACACCAGTGCCGGTTTCGCGGCTTGCCTGTTTAAGGGTTTTCTCTATGCGGTAATCGGGCAGATCCCGCTGTACAATTAGCTTCTCCTTCGGTTTCAGGATAATCCTGTCCGAAGGCCGGTCGGCCAAGGTAACCTCAATCATTCCTCTAATCAGCGTGGTCTCGCTCGAGCGATCATTACTGTAAGATTTAACATCAAAAGCGGTACCCAAAACCCGAACATTCATTTTATTAGTATGCACAATAAATGGGTGCTGATGATCCTTATGTACATCAAAAAATGCTTCGCCGGTTAAATACACATCGCGTGTTTTACCGTCGAAAGAAGCTGGGTATTTTAGTTCACTGGCCGAGTTTAAAACAACCTTAGTACCGTCTGTTAAAATGATGGTCGATTTTGATCGCGGAGGTGCTTGCTTTACCTGTAAGCCGGCAAGTGGCGTATTAAGGTTCGGAGATTTTTTGGTGTATTGATATATACCTGCAATTGCGGTAAACAAAAACAAACCGGCAGCAATTTGTCGCCAATAGTTAAACCCGGTTTTAGGTTGTATAACAGGAGCAGTGTAAATCAGCTCATGCACTGGTTCGGCTTCTTTTTCTGCATCTGCCTCAGCTTCAATCCTTACTTTTATTTTATCGAACAGGAGTTTGCTGTTGCCTGCCGAGCTTTCGTTTTTCTTCCAGTATCCTTTAAAATAATTATATCGATCCCGAAAAGATTCATTTACCCGGATAGCCTGCTCAAGCTCTGTATTTTCATCAGTGCTTATTTCACCCGCAAGGAATTTAGTAAGAAGTTCAGTAAATCTTTCGTCTGTCATAAATGCAGCGTTAAGCCGTCAATCAGAAAGACAACAATTATTTAATATATGCTTACAGGAAATAAAAAAAAACTTGCACCGCGCCTGCTATAATTACAAGGCTAGCAATGGCTTTGCTTTTTGTGCCTGCCTTGCGTTGGTAATCGCAAAATATAGCACTCAGTTTTTTAACCGATCTGTATAGTTGGGTTTGTACTGTACGGGGTGATATGTTCAGGATTTCTGCCACCTCTTTGTATTTCATTCCATCTTCTTTAATTAAACGGAATATGAGGCGGGCCTGGAGTGGGAGTGTTAATATGGCCTGATCCATTTTGAAAGCAAGCTCTTTTATTTCGAGCTGTTTCTGCGGATCAGATACGTTTACCAGTTCAAATTCATTAGTGTCTTCTACCGGTATAAAATGAAGGTTCGAGTATTTTTTGAGGTAATTGAGCGAATGGTTCTTCACTGCAACAAATAAATAAGTCTCCAAATTCAGAATATTGCACATTGCTTTTCTGTTTTGCCAGCATTTTACAAATACATCTGAAACAATTTCTTCGGCAACTTCTACTTGGTGTACATATAACACACAAAAATGAATAAGGCGTTGATTTAATGTATGAAAAAGTGTCTCATAAGCCGTAATGTTATCTTCGGCACAAACTTTCCCCCATAAAATTAACACACTCGCCCTTTTATCCATTAATTTAATGTACCTGTGACAGTAATTTAATCACAAGGTAATGCTTTTTTAATATTCCGTATAGCATTCTGTCGATTTTTGAAAAAAATGTCAAACAAACAGGTTTTTTTATTTGGCATGTAAGCAATTTGGGTTGTTTTAATGTCCTTATTCCGGCTCGCCATATGTTTTACTAAATAAAGAGCATGGTATTTGCATTTAAAATATTCAATATGTACAAACGGTTATTCAAATTATTAATACTTATTGCCTTCGTTTTTCCGGTTTCCGAAGCATTGCTTGCGCAATCAGTAAAGCACACTTTTGCGCTTGGCGATCACGATTTTTTATTAGATGGCAAGCCGCTCCAGATGATCTCGGGCGAAATGCATTGCGAACGTATACCACGCGAGTACTGGCGCGACAGGATCAGGAAGGCAAAAGCGATGGGGTTAAATACTATTGGCACCTACGTTTTTTGGAACAGCCACGAAGAAACTCCTGGTAAATACACCTTTAGTGGTAATAACGATATTGCCGAATTTGTACGTATAGCTAAAGAAGAAGGCATGTGGGTGGTAATGCGCCCAAGCCCCTACGCCTGTGCCGAGTGGGAGTTTGGTGGCTACCCATCGTGGCTGCTTAAAGACAGTACAATTAAGGTGCGTAGTAAAGATGAGCGCTTTATCTCTGCCTATCGCAACTATATTAAACAGTTATCAAAGCAATTGGTACCGTACCTGGTAACCAATGGCGGTAACATTTTAATGGTACAGTTTGAAAATGAGTATGGATCATACAGTGATGACAAAAGCTATTTGGAACTAAACCGTAAGATTTTTGCTGATGCCGGTTTCAACGGTGTGCTGTTTACCTGCGATGGGCCGGATCAAATGCCTAAGGGTTATTTGCCGGGTTATCTGCCTGCCGTAAATGGCTTGGAGGATACCGCGGCTGTAAAAAAACTGATCAATAAATATCACGATGGTAAAGGGCCATATTATATAGCAGAATGGTATCCCGGTTGGTTTGATGGCTGGGGAAAACCGCATGCCAGAGTGGGTGCCGATGACGCCGCCAAAAAGCTGGATGATATTTTAAGCGCAGGTATATCTATCAACATGTATATGTTTCATGGAGGTACAACCCGTGGTTTCATGAACGGAGCCAACATGAGCAAAACGGAAGCATATGCCCCGCAAACAGCCAGCTACGATTATGATGCCCCGCTTGATGAAGCCGGTAATCCAACCGAAAAGTACATGAAGTTTCGCGCAGTAATTGAGAAGCACTTACCCAAAGGCACAAGCTTGCCGCCGGTACCGCAGCCTGCCCAAACCATCAGCATAGAGCAGATTAAGTTAACGCAGTATGCCAACCTGTATAATAACCTGCCTGCACCGATAGTTAATAAAACCCCGTTGAGTTTTGACGATATGGACCAGGCTTATGGTTTTGTATTATATCGCAGCAAATTAAAAAAAGGCGATGCCGGTTTATTGAAACTTACAGAAATGCGCGATTATGCTGTGGTTTATGTTAACCATAAACGAGTGGCAGTACTGGATCGCAGGTTGAAGCTGGATTCTGTTCAACTAAGTACTATTGATGCAGATGCTGATCTCGACATTTGGGTCGAGAATAACGGCCGTATTAACTATGGCAAATATCTGATTGATAACCGCCAGGGTATTACCAAAAGCGTAACCTTGAATGGAAAACCAGTACTGGATTGGAAAATGTATCGTTTCCCTTTCAGTAATTTAAACGGATTAAAGTTTACCGCACCAAAAGATGAAAATGGGCCAGCATTATATAAAGGCGAATTTATGCTCACCAAAGTTGCAGATACCTATTTAGATCTGCACAGTTTCGGCAAAGGCTTCGTATTTTTAAACGGGCATAACCTGGGTAAATATTGGAATATCGGCCCGGAGCAAACCTTATATATTCCGGCTGGCTGGCTTAAGGCAGGTAAAAACGAAGTAGTGATCTTCGACCAGTTAAAAGGTGGGCATACTACAATTTCAGCCCTTAATCATTCCATCCTCGACCAATTAGTTAAACAATAAAATTATAATGAGAAGAATATTCCGGTTCATCGCTCTGTCGGTGATATTGATTGTTACCAGCCGTTTTGTAACCTACGCTCAAAATACCGATGCGCGTTATCCCATCATTCCCTACCCGCAATACTTAAGGCCGGGTAATGGGGCATTTGTAATTACATCCAAAACATTAATTATAACTCCGGATGCTACTACGTTTAAAAACGAGGCCGGGCAATTGAACCAGGCGTTATCAAAAAGTATGGGCAGTTCATTGGCCATTAGCCATCAGGTGGCAGCAAAAGCGGCCGTTATTTTAAAATACGATGCAGCTATTGCTACTGCCGAAGGTTACTCTTTAACTATTACACCACAACAGGTTATTATTGCCGCGAAAGAACCTGCCGGTATTTTTCTTGGCATCGAAACCATCAGGCAGTTATTACCTGCCGATATTGAAACAGGTACACATCACACCAGTTTAAGTTTACCTGCCGTGGTTATCCTCGATCAGCCTGCTTATGCATGGCGTGGGATGCATTTGGACGTTTCAAGGCATTTTTTCTCGATAACCTATCTTAAAAAGTATATCGATCTGCTGGCCTTGTATAAGATGAATAAGTTGCATCTGCATTTAACTGACGACCAGGGCTGGAGAATAGAGATCAAAAAATACCCTAAACTTACTGAAGAAGGGGCCTGGAGGACTTTTAATAAACAAGACTCTGCCTGTATGAAACAAGCGGTTGATAATCCGGATATGGTTATTGATCCAGCACACATCATCCATCGCGATGGTAAAACGCTTTACGGCGGTTTTTATACCCAGCAAGAGATGAAAGATCTGGTGGCGTATGCACTGGCAAAACACATCGATATTATCCCCGAAATTGACATGCCAGGCCATATGATGGCAGCTATTAATGCCTATCCGTTTTTAACCTGTAATGGCGAAAACAGTTGGGGCGAGTTGTTTACCAAACCTATTTGCCCATGTAATGAAACCACTTTTGAATTTGCAGAGAATGTATTTGCGGAAATTATGGAGATTTTTCCTTCAAAATATATCCACATCGGTGGCGATGAAGTTGACCGTACCGACTGGGGGAAATCTGAAGCCTGCAAGGCTTTAATGGCTAAAGAGGGAATCAAAGATTTGCCTGCTTTACAAAGTTATTTTATTAATAGGATGGAGAAGTATTTCAACGCCCATGGCCGCAAGATGATTGGCTGGGACGAAGTGCTTGAAGGCGGTGTAACCCCAACAGCCATGATTATGTACTGGCGCAGCTGGGTACCTAACGCACCTGTTAAAGCGGTAAAGAATGGTAATCAGGTTGTAATGGCTCCGGGCAGCCCCTTGTATTTTGATGGTAAGTACGATAAAAACTCGGCTTCGAACGTTTATCATTTTAACCCGATACCAAAAGGCTTAACCAAAGAAGAGGCCAAACTAATAGTAGGCGCTCAAGCACAACTATGGACCGAGTACGTACCGACAGAACAACGTGCCGATTACATGTTTATGCCCCGCATGACAGCACTTGCAGAGTTGCTATGGACTAATGATGTATCAAAATACGATAGCTACAAGAAACGAATAGTTAAGCAGTTTCCACGTTTGGATGAATTAAAAGTTAATTATCGTCTCCCTGATCTGGATGGTATGATTGACAGCAAAGTGTTTGTGAAAACAGATACCATAACTGTAGCCAAACCGATGGAAAGTATGACCATCAGATACAGTAATGATGGTAGTTTGCCAACTGCTACTTCGCCGGTATTAAACAAGTATGTAGTTGATAAACCGCAAACCTTAAAAATTGCTGCCTTTACACCAGCGGGTAGACGAGGGGATGTTTATACTTCAACCTACAAACAGCAAAATTACGCAGCACCCGTTGCTTCTGAAGCTAAAAACGGCTTGTTGGTTTATTATTATCCCGGAGATTTTAAAGGAACAACTAAAATACCTGAAGCAAAATCAGATAAGGTATATACTGTAAACGGAATTACTGTTCCTGTGGAAGTTAAAGCCCCAGCCTTTGGTTTACGCTATAGTGGCTATCTCAATGTACCGCAGCAAGGGGTTTATACCTTTTATTTAACTTGCGATGATGCCGGTGTTTTAAAGATAGATAACCAGCTGACTATCGATAACGACGGTATGCATTCGGCAGTTGAGAAAAGCGGTCAGGCGGCAATGCAAAAAGGTTTGCATCCGTTCCTACTTAACTTTGTGGAAGGCGGAGGCGGCTATACGTTAAAATTACAATATAGCTTTAACGGTTCGGCACCTAAAGACGTACCTGCCGACTGGTTTAAAAACTAAAGATGATGATCAAAAAAATTATACTGTCTGCCCAATTGTTATTAGCCGCAGGCGTAACCTATAGCCAAACTGCACCTAAACCATATGGTGCATTGCCAACCGAAAGGCAAATTAAATGGCAGGAAACCGAGATGTACTGTATTGTACATTTTAGTATGGCCACGTTTGATGATAAAGAGTGGGGCTATGGTGATGAGCCTAATTCGCTTTTTAACCCGCAAAGTTTTAATGCCCTGCAAATTGTTGGTGCGGCAAAAGCCGGAGGTTTTAAGGGCATTGTGGTAGTGGCTAAACACCACGATGGTTTTTGCCTTTGGCCAACCAAAACAACGCAGCATAACATCAGCCAAAGCCCCTACAAAAATGGGAAAGGTGATGTTGTAGAAGAATATAAGGAGGCTTGCGATAAACTGAACATGAAGCTTGGTTTATATTGCTCGCCCTGGGACCGTAATAATGCAAATTATGGTACGCCCGAGTATGTAAGTATTTATCGAGCGCAGCTAAAGGAATTATATAGTAACTACGGTCCGCTGTTTATGTCGTGGCATGATGGTGCCAATGGTGGCGATGGCTACTACGGCGGTGCCCGCGAACCTCGCAAAATAGACCGTACTACCTACTATGGATGGGATACCACTTGGGGTATAACCCGCAGCATGCAGCCAACAGCTGCAATCTTCGGAGATGTTGGCCCCGATGTGCGCTGGGTAGGTAACGAACAGGGCCACGCCGGCGAAACAAGTTGGGAAACCTATACGCCCGAAGCACCCGAAGAAGGTAAAACACCGGCCAATGGTTTTGTGAAAGATTGGTTAGGCACCGAGGGTACCCGCAACGGCAAATACTGGATGCCTGCCGAATGTGATGTGCCATTACGTACGGGTTGGTTTTATCATCAATCGCAGGATGGGCAAAGTAAATCTGCCTATAAACTGTTGGATCTATATTACAAAAGTGTGGGCCGTGCTGCTTGTCTTGATTTAGGTTTATCACCTAATAAGCAAGGACTAATTGCACCAGAGGATGAGCAAATTTTAAAAGAGTTTGGTAATATCCTCAAACAAACTTTCGCGGTAAATTTGGCTAAAGGAGCAACCTTAACAGCGAGCAATGTCAGAGGCAAAAATCAGGCTTTATATGGCGTTGCTCATCTTACAGATAATGACCGGTACAGTTATTGGGCTACAGATGATCAAATAACCAATCCACAGCTGATTGTTGATATGCGTAAACCGCAAACCTTTAATGTGATCCGCCTGCGCGAGGATATTAAACTGGGGCAGCGTATTGATGGTGTAGTTATCGATGTTTGGCAAAATAATGCCTGGCAAGAACTGACCATTGCAACCAGTATTGGTGCTAACAGATTGATCAGGCTACCGCAAAACGTAACGGCTGCTAAGGTTAGATTAAGAATCACCAAGTCGCCGGTATGTATTGCGCTGAGCGATTTCGGGTTGTTTAAAGAGCCGGCGCATTTATCAGCCCCACAAATAACCCGTACTGCAAAAGGTGAGGTTATTTTAACTACAGAGGCACCGGTTGGCAGTATCCATTATACGGTTGATGGTACAACGCCGGGTATAAGCTCACCAACCTATCAGCATTCATTTTTATTACCAGATGGGGGAGTGGTTAGGGCTTTAAGCTTCGAAAGTGCAAATCAGCATAGTGAAATTAAGAACATGCAGTTTGGCCCGGTTAAAGTGGGCTGGCAGGTTAAACCGGACGATAAAAACCTGGTTAAAGCGATTGACGATAATCCCGGTACTTATGCAGAGATCCCGGTATCAGCAGGCGAAGGTATTGTTGTTGACCTCGGTAAATCTACCTCAATTAAAGCGTTTACCTATCTGCCAAAAACAGATCATACAGATGGTATGGTTGATGCTTATGAGTTTTATTACAGTGCAGATGGTACAACCTGGCTTAAATCTCAAAGTGGCGAGTTCGCTAACATCAAATCGAACCCGGTGATGCAAATTGTAAAACTGGATAAGCCAATAGCGGCGCGATATTTTAAATTTGTGCCAAAACACGTAATACATGGCGATATTGCCGAAGTTGCCGAACTGGGCATCATTACGCAATAAAGAATCTTACATCGAAAATGAAAAAAATAAATATCACGGCATCA
>CAHJXH010000092.1 GCA_903644075.1 Sphingobacteriaceae bacterium
TTTCTTTTGGTTACTTTTCTTTGGCGGTCAAAGAAAAGTGACATCCACTGACGATGAATTACTCACCCAACCATTTCCTAATGGAAAACGGATTTTCTAAAACATGAAAGTTACTGCAAATATGCCTGGGATTGCTTCGTGGTACCTACAGCAATGACGGCGAAAAGGTAAGTCATTCTGACCCATTCCCAATCACTTTATTCATCTCACCCCTCATTTGTAACATAATCAAAACAAGGCACGTCAATCTATTGTAGAAATGTATATACGGTATGGTTATATAATGCCCGGGGCGGCAACTGTATTAGTAGGTATATCGTATATTAATTAAAAGGTCGTTCTTTAATAATAATGTTAACGAAATGTGGAAATGTATAAAACTTGCATGCCTTAATGTCATATTTAATGCCGAAATTGCTTGTATAAACAGATCTACTAATGGTTTATGTCATTAATGAATAAACCATTTCGCAAATAATTAATCAAACAAGTAGTTAAAAGGTAAAAAACTTCTATTTGGTTAATAATAATTATCGTTTTAAAGCAATATTTAATAGATTGCCTGTCATTAAAGCGAAGTATCGGGAGCGGTAAAAAAGTTGGCAATATTGTTGTAATCACTATTTATCCGCACCTGATAGAACAAACTATATCAACAGGGCGTTTAACAATTAATTTGAAAGGTATTTTATGGAAGCTAAATTTTCGCCGCGTGTAAAAGACGTTATCTCGTATAGCAGGGAAGAGGCTTTACGCTTAGGCCATGACTATATAGGTACAGAACATCTTTTGCTCGGGCTTATCCGCGACGGAGACGGGATAGCTATCAAATTGCTGAAAGGCTTAAATGTTGATACATCCAGACTACGCCGTGCCGTTGAGGATGCAGTGAAAGGCACATCAGGAACTAATGTGCACATTGGCAGCATTCCGTTAACCAAACAGGCAGAGAAAGTATTAAAGATCACTTATCTTGAAGCTAAAATATTTAAAAGCGATGTAATTGGTACAGAGCATTTGCTCCTGTCTATTCTTCGCGATGAAGATAATATAGCATCACAGCTATTGATGCAGTTCCACGTTAACTACGAGATATTTAAAAGTGAGGTGGAAGCCCACAAAAATAATATCACAGACGAAATGCCAGGTTCATCAACCGGCGGCGATGATGATTTTAAAGAAGAAGAATCATTCAGCCAGCCTAAAAAGGTGTCTGACATTAAATCAAAAACTCCTGTTCTTGACAACTTTGGCCGCGATTTAACCAAAGCTGCCGAAGAAGGTAAACTTGACCCGATTGTGGGCCGCGAGAAAGAAATTGAACGCGTATCACAAATCCTGTCACGTCGTAAAAAGAACAACCCTATTTTAATCGGTGAGCCGGGTGTTGGTAAATCTGCCATTGCAGAAGGATTGGCATTACGTATCGTTCAGCGTAAAGTATCAAGGGTATTATTTAACAAACGCGTTGTTACGCTCGATTTAGCTTCGTTAGTGGCCGGTACTAAATACCGTGGCCAGTTCGAAGAACGGATGAAAGCTGTAATGAATGAATTGGAAAAATCACCAGACGTAATTTTATTTATCGACGAGATACATACTATTGTTGGGGCCGGTGGCGCTTCGGGCTCGTTAGATGCTTCGAACATGTTTAAACCTGCATTAGCCAGGGGCGAAATCCAATGCATCGGTGCAACTACTTTAGATGAATACCGCCAGTACATTGAAAAAGATGGTGCGTTAGACCGCCGTTTCCAAAAGGTAATGGTTGAGCCTGCTACACCAGATGAAACCATCGAGATATTAACCCGTATTAAGGATAAGTATGAAGAACACCACGGTGTAACTTATACCGACGAAGCTATTAAAGCTTGCGTTGCCTTAACTGCACGTTATATTACAGACCGCTTTTTACCAGACAAAGCGATTGATGCTTTAGACGAGTCGGGCTCACGCGTACACTTAACCAATATCCATGTGCCTCAGAACATACTGGATATCGAGTCTAAGATCGAACAGATTAAGGTTGAGAAAAACCGTGTTGTCCGCAGCCAGAAATACGAAGAGGCAGCAAAACTGCGCGATACAGAAAAACACTTATTAGAGGAATTAGAACAAGCTAAAGGTGTTTGGGAAGCCGAAACAAAATCTAAACGTTACACCGTAACAGAAGATAATGTGGCCGAAGTTGTAGCCATGATGACAGGTATCCCGGTTCAGAAAGTGGGACAGGGTGACAGCCAGAAATTATTGCACATGGGCGAAAGCATCCAGAACAAAATTATTGGTCAGGATGATGCGGTTAAGAAATTAACTAAAGCTATACAACGTACCCGTGCCGGATTAAAAGATCCTAAAAAACCAATCGGTTCGTTCATATTCTTAGGCCCAACCGGTGTTGGTAAAACTGAGCTTGCCAAAGAGCTTGCCCGTTTTATGTTTGATACCGAGGATGCGCTGATTCAGATTGACATGAGCGAGTACATGGAAAAATTTGCCGTGTCTCGTTTAGTTGGAGCGCCTCCGGGCTACGTAGGTTACGAAGAAGGCGGACAATTAACAGAAAAAGTACGCCGTAAACCATATGCTGTTGTATTGTTGGATGAGATTGAGAAAGCTCACCCGGATGTATTCAACATCTTGTTGCAAGTGTTAGATGAAGGTCAGCTAACTGATTCATTAGGCCGCAAGGTTGATTTCAGGAACACGATCATCATCATGACATCAAATATTGGTGCCCGTCAGTTAAAAGATTTTGGTCAGGGTGTTGGTTTTAACACAGCTGCCAAAACAACTCAGGCTGATGCACACTCAAGAGGTGTTATCGAAAACGCTTTACGCCGTGCATTTGCACCAGAGTTCTTAAATCGTGTTGATGATGTGATTGTGTTTAACTCTTTAACCAAAGAAGACATCTTCAAAATTATCGATATCGAGTTAGCCGGTTTGTTCGGTCGTATCAATAGCCTTGGTTACAAAATTGAGCTTACGCTTAACGCCAAAGAAGCAATTGCCGAAAAAGGATATGATTCGCAATTTGGTGCACGCCCACTAAAACGTGCCATCCAGAAATACCTGGAAGATCCAATTGCTGAAGAAATATTAAAAGGCGATATGGCTGAAGGTGATACCATGGAGATCGACTTCGACAAGGAAACCGAAGCCATTAAGATTGTTGCAAAAACAACTAATGATGAAAGCAAACCTACTGAAGAAGAACAAAAGTAAATCTTTTTAGAAGCTTAAAATATAAGGCCCGCTACTTTTAGTAGTGGGCTTTTTTGTATTTAAACATAGCGGGTGGTGTGGGTGTAATGCTGAGGTACTCGAAGTATTGTGCAGAGGACCGACGCTTATGCTTAGAGTGCCTCAACAGGACAACGTTCTTTCTGTAATAGCGAATTGTTTTTGTCTTGATTCTTGCCTTTCGGTTCTTGACTCTCTTTATTGAGCCGGTGGCCCCGAAGGCTCATAATCAATAGGCAACATACCTGATACCCGGTTTTTGCCCCAGGCACCCTCTGTAATTATTGATAGCGGGTTCATGATGTGGCCGTTATCATCAAAAAACACATGGGGTTCCGAAAAGGTGAGAATACTGGTTGAATAATTTGGCGTATTAGTAGGGCGGTATACCAATTGGTTCGAGCTATTGTCGAGCGTTTTGGTGTACATCACATACAGATAATCGGTGTAAGTAATTACATATACCCCACGCTGATTGGTGTGTTTAACCAGCATTGATGGATACACCGGCGGATCTTTAACTACCGAAAAAATGGTTTTGGGCATACGTTTCAAGCGTTCCCAATTGTATAATGAATCTTCTGATGCACGGGTGAAATTGCCAATAGTATTAAAATAGGCCAGTTTAGATTTAATTTCTTCGTCACTCGGGCGTCTAGGGTTGGGGATCTTTACCATTTGCAACGTTTTAAATCCATCGTCCTCACATGTATTGTGTAATGCAGCTTTCAAAAAATGCTGCATTGAACCATAATATGCTTTTTCGCGCATTTTCTTATAATGTTCCGCCTGCTCTGGCGAACTCACCGGAAGATCTTCAAATAATACCGAACCTTCATAAAAGATCATGCTCTTACCATAATCTTTATTAAAGGCATTAAGCAAATATTTTACTCTGTAACCAAGTGCGCGGTTTTCAATCTCAATAAAATCTGTACTTGAGCCAATGAGCTGATTTTTGTTTTCATCGAAGTGCAGCTTCACCACATCCGGGTTTAAAATTTTGCACAGCTTAGCTTCGGGGCCATCGCCTAAAAGCTCGGTCTTAAATATTTCGTAATTGCGGAACCATTCAGCATCCGGCTTAATAATAACCTCCTGCAGGTTTATGCTTTTTGGCAGTAATTCTATATTAGGAATGGTAATATTGGCATTGCTTACCATAATGGTAACCTGGTAAGTTTCGTAACCCACAATAGAGGCCACCAGATCATATTGGCCGGGCTTAACATTACGAAGCACGAAAGTACCGGTGGTATCGGTGCGGTTACCCACACTCGAGTTACTTAGAAGCACTGTTGCATACCCGATACCTTTATGCGTGGTAATATCGGTTACTTTACCGGTAATTGATACCTGTGCAAACACAGTAAACGGAAAAATGATAAGCAGGAAAAGGGTATACTTAAACATACTGCAAAATAACTGCAATATTAGATAGTTAGTATGAAGAGGTTATGAGTTTTGATTAATTTATTGTAATAGTGTTGATAGAATCGCAGATTATCTCCCGTGTCATTGCGAGGAACGAAGCAATCGCGAACTTTACAGAGTTTATGCTTTGGTCAATGCCGGTGCCGGGAACTAACGTTTGTGCAGTAATTATCGTCAGTCTGCTCATAGCCGCAGGGTCTTAGTTACTTTTGGCTTTGATCCAAAAGTAACCAAAAGATCAAGAAAGAAAAATGCTCCACCGCACGGGGGCCACCGCACGGGGGCCATCACACGGCCACGCTTTTCTTTCTCCCCACCGCACCTAATTTAAGATGCCTACTAACCACTACGTTAACATAACCTCCCTCATGCGGCATTGGTATGTTGCGGTAACTACTGGCACTGCCAACCACTGCACTATGTAGCAACAGGGCCCGGCTGCGACTTTTTTCTTTGGTTCGTTTCTTTTTAAGAGAAAAAAGAAATGGATTTCCACTGACAATCACAATACCACACCCGTTCCTAATAAAAAACGGATCTGCAGTAATGCCAGCTCTTGTTTCTTGTATCTCGTTTCTTGCTTCTATAAAATTACTTCTCCATCTGCTCAATCACATCCTTAGTAACCCCGGTAAACGAGAACCCTCCATCATGAAATAAATTTTGCATGGTAACCATGCGGGTAAGATCAGAGAATAACGTGATCACATAATCAGCACACTGATCGGCCGAAGCATTACCCAGCGGACTCATTTTTTCGGCGTAATTAATAAAGCCATCAAAACCCTTAACGCCCGAACCTGCCGTTGTGCGTGTTGGCGATTGTGATACCGTATTTACGCGAACCTTGTTATCAACTGCATAGTAGTAACCAAAGTTACGGGCAATGCTTTCCAGCATTGCTTTGTTATCAGCCATATCATTATAATCGGGGAATACACGTTGGGCGGCAATATAGGTTAGCGCTACAACAGATCCCCATTCATTAATTGCTTTGTTTTTCATGGCGTATTGCAGTACGCGGTGCAGGCTTAATGCCGAAATATCTAAACCCTTGTGGGTAAACTCATAATTATTTTCGGGATAGGGGATGTTTTTACGCACATTAACGCTCATGGCCGGGGCATGCAAAATAAAATCGATGCCACCGTTAAAATGCTCCATAGTTTTGGAAAACAGGTTTTGCACGTCAACATTACTGGTAACATCGGCAGCAATAACCGGGGCATTGCACTGCTCGGCTAGTTTGTTGAGTTCACCCATGCGCAGGGCAATGGGTGCGTTGGTTAATACAATCTCGGCACCTTCTTCAACCGAACGTTGTGCAACTTTCCACGCAATCGACTGCTCGTTAAGGGCACCAAAAATGATCCCTTTTTTGCCTTTCAATAAATTATAAGCCATAATTGTGAATATTAAATTGGAATAATAAAGTTAGAAATTATTTAGAGATTGATGGTTGGGTTGTTAGGTATTGAGTTATTAGGTGTGAGGTACAACAGGAGTAAATAAATTTTGTCATTCAGAGCGCTAGCGAAGAATCTTCTTGAAAGAAAAATCTGCTGTTGAAAAATATCTTGAAAATGAAAGGAGACCGACTTTCGGTTACTGCAGTCCCGTTTTTCGCTTATACTACACAGGCCTTATGCTCATGGCCGGTATGCGCTTCACCCGGGTTTATGATGAGCGTTTGTTAGGCATTGCAAATGCCAGGAAGTATTAAATGCGCGTTGAAAACGTGTGCAAGTAGTGGTCGGTATAAGTATTATAAAGTTAGAATTTATTTATCAGTCAGCTTAAAATTTATAGTAACTGATGATTGTGAATCTCTTAAACTGCCATTAATAAAGCCCGGCCGCCATTTGGGGCCATTTTTGATTGCCATAATCACGGCTTCATCGCAATCGTACCCTATTCCGCGTATAACTCTAAAATCATCAAAGCTGCCGTCTTTTAAAACATTAAACCCAATAGTTACTGTACCTTCGATATTGTTTTTAATTGCCTTTTCCGGGTAAGCTACTATTGCCTTAATGGTATCCAGGTATTTATGGTAATTACTAAGAGGTTCTGCATTCAGGAACATATCTCCTCCTACGCCATAATAATCAAGTATGTCGGCATTGGTAATTAACTTAAATGTAGGTATTTTCTTTTTTGCGGTTCTTTTTGCGGTTACTTGTGTCGCGAATTTTCTACTGGTATCTGTAGTTAATATGGGTAAATGTATTTCTAAATATCGGCTGCCATTGTTTATAACACTCATTTTTTTCTGCCTGAAACAATCGAGTGTATCATTTATTAAAGCGCCATGCAATTCAAACCTGCCTTGTTGGTCTGTTTGGGTATATGGTTTGAGGCCTTCATACGCGTAATGTTTGTTTCTTGATATGATCTGCAATTTAGGAACGGGATTATTCAGAATATCTAATACAACTCCCCTAATGTTAATCGTATCCTGCTTTACTATTTTATATTCTGGCTTATAGGCAGCAATAAATTGGGCATTGCATATTAGTGAAGTTATAAGCAATAAAATAAAACTTAGCGTCGTTTTCATCACGTTTAACTATTCAACAACTCCCTCGCATTTTGCAAAGCACTTTCGCCGGGTTTATCGCCGCTTAGCATTTTGGCAATTTCGGTTATACGTTCTTGCTCTGTTAGTTGTTTAATGCGGGTTTTGGTTACGTCGGCTTCATCGTCTTTGTAAACAAAGTAGTGGCTGCTGCCCTTACTGGCAATCTGTGGTAGGTGGGTAATCGTAATGACCTGCAGGTTTTGGGCCAGTTGCTCCATAATCTGACCAACTTTGTTGGCTACCTCGCCGGATACGCCGGTGTCGATCTCATCAAAAATAATAGTAGGCAATGCGGTGTAACGTGCAATGAGCGATTTAATGCTCAGCATCAAACGCGATAACTCACCACCCGAAGCCACTTTACTCATTTCAGAAAGCGCATGGCCCTTATTGGCGGTAAACATAAAGCGGATCTGGTCGGTACCAGTGTTGCTTAGTTCAGTGAGGGTTTTATGTTCGATGCTGAGTACTGCATTGCCCATCCCCATTTCGGCAAGGGTTTGCATTACCTGTTTTTCGATATCAGGAATGGCTGTTACACGATTGGCAGATAGCTGTGCAGCCAGTTCTTCCAATTCTTGCTTTTGCTGTGCTATTTCTTTTTGCAGTTTCTCAATGGCATCATCGCTAAACAAAGCCTGCTGTATTTTTTCGGAAAGCTCACTCTGCAATTGCAACAGTTCGGCATTGGTATTTACGCGATGCTTTTTTTGCAAGTTGTAGATCATGCTAAGGCGGGTGTTCACTTCCTCGGCACGGGCTTCGTTGGTTTGCGTGTGCTGTTCCAGCAGATCAGTTTCTGACGAAATGTCCTTTAGTTCAATGATCACACTGTTTAGCCTTTCCTTTAACTCGCCAATAGCTGAGTTAAATTTCTCGAGTGAACTCAATTGCTGGGCTGCTTCTTTCAGTTGGAGTAATGCCGCACTCTCGCCATTCTGCATAAGGTAGTTGGCACCTAAAAGGTTGCGTTTTATTTCTTCGGCATTGTTAAGGGTATATAGTTCCTGCTCTAAAGGTTCCTGCTCATCGGCATCAAGGTTTGCTTTTTCCAGCTCATCAAATTGGAATTGGTAGTAATCCAAATCAGCTTTGGCCTTGTCGCTTTCGGCAACTAATTGCTGTAACTGGGTATTAGCTTTTTTGTATTGACGATATTTGTATTGATAATCGCTTAATAAAACTTCGTGCTTCGCAACCGAATCAACAACCAGTAATTGAAACACCGGGTCATTAATTTCGGCAGTAGCATGTTGCGAGTGTATGTCGATGAGCTTTTCGCCAACCTGTTTCAGCAGCGTAAGGTTTACCGGGCTGTCATTAATAAATGCACGTGATTTACCATCGGCAGAAATTTCGCGGCGAAGGATGGTTTCATTATCATAGTCGAGGTCGTT
Source organism: Sphingobacteriaceae bacterium (assembly GCA_903644075.1). GTDB lineage: Bacteria > Bacteroidota > Bacteroidia > Sphingobacteriales > Sphingobacteriaceae > Mucilaginibacter. The sequence continues at coordinate 8,659 of CAHJXH010000092.1, forward strand.
CTCTTCAAAAAAACTTTTGAGGTGCAAAAAGCCGGCGATGCTGAACTGGCCTTCTATCACGCATTTTTTTTGCTGGTTAAAAAAGTAACGACTCTCGGCCCGCTGACCTAATATAAGCGACAATGCCCCCAGGATGATAGATTTACCCGCACCGGTTTCGCCGGTTAGTATATTTAGGCCCTTATCAAAACTGATTTGCAGGTTATCAATTAAAGCGTAATTATTTATACTGAGCTGTTTAAGCATAAAAAAGTATCCCCGTTGTGAGGATACTAAATTACAAAATCAATATTTAAAGAAAGGGATTTGTTTACTATTAGTTTTAGTATTTATTGCTGGATGTGCAGATATGCGAATGTGACGCTATGCAGATGATTAAAAATTCCGGTAATTCTCACATTCTGAAAATTCTGGTTCAGACATCATCTGCATATTAAATTAGGGCTTTACCGGCGCAACAGGTATGGGTGGGACAACTACTGTAACAGGAGCTGGTGCCGGATCTATATTGATTAGCGGCACTACATCAATAACCGGAACCGCAGGAATTGGCGGTATTTCAACATTGATCTGATGATCCATATCGAATTTAAAATCATAATTCCAGTTCATGGCTTTCATGTTCTTTTTCCACTCGTCCAGGCGTTTTTTAAACTCGGGGGTATTGGTATAAGTGCGCATTTGTTCGCCCAGTGTTTTCATTTGCTGTTGCAACTTTTTAATTTCGGGGCTTTCACTATACGCGCGCATTTGCTCGGTCATTTTGCGCATTTGCTGTTGCTGCGCTTTTATTTGCGGGTTACTAAACGCATGGCGCATACTATCGCTCATTAAACGCATTTTTTCCTGGGCTGTTTTACGTTCTGGTGTGTTAAAGTGATTTCTCATTTGTTCGCCCAGTTTTCTCATCTCAACGCTATAGCCAGTTACTTCGGCTGGGATGTTTTTCTTCAGCTCTGCCTGGTATTGCCGGTAGTTATCATCTTTAGCATCATCATTATAATTATGATTGTGCGGGATGTTGTACTTTTTTTCCAATTTGGCATTCATCTCCTTGAATTCTGCACTGTTATAATAGGCATCCATCTTTTTTCCCAGGGCATCCATTTGTTTGCCTATTTTATCAGTTTCGCTATTATCACCATATAGAGCTTCAAAATCGTTACCTGCTTTTTCCTGGCTTTGTTCCAGTTGTTTCAATTCCGGATTATCATAATAAGCCTCAACTTGTTTGCTGGTCTGTTCTATTTGTTCTTCCAACTTTTTATAATCAGCACTATTAAAATAAGTTTCTATTTGTTTGCCACATACCTCCATTTGCTTGCTCATTGCTTCCAGCTTAGGGTCTTCCATGCCCGGGTTGTAGTAATAAGTATCGCCATCTTTTCTGTAAACTTTTACAGATTTAGGAGGTGGGGGGAGGTTGTTTTTTTTGGCAGAAGAACCCTTTGGTGCTGCTTTGGCTACTTTTTTAGTAGTATCGCTTATCAGGCCGTTGATTATGCCCGAAAATTTAGTTGTTTTTACAGACAATTTGCCATTGCCTATGGCAGGGTTAAACCAGGCAATGCTGGTAATGCTGCCCATGAGTATAGTAAATGCTAACACCACGTGACGGATGTTGGCCATTGGTTTTTTAGTTTTCATAATACGTTCAATTCGGTTAAGTAAATGATATTTCTTACCCGTAGCGGCCAAAGCCAGCGGCAGGTAGCGCACATTGTTTTGTTCTATTTTTAAAAGCGCTTGTGCATATACCAGGGGCTGGCCGGTTAGGTCAACAACTACGTCGTCGCAGCTGTTCTCGCGTTCCTGGTTTACAATACGGTTCATCAATAAAACAAAAGGATTAAAGAAAAGGATCACAGACATCACCTGCTGCAGCAGATTAACTAAGTAATCGTTACGTTTTACATGGGCAAGTTCGTGCAGTAAAATAGCCTCCACCTCACTGGCCGAAAGATAGGTAGAGAGCGACAATGGCAGCAATATCAACGGTTTTAAGTATCCTGTAACACAAGGCACATCAATCCGGTCGGCATAGCTTACAATTACGGCACGTTTGTTATTCAACAAGGCCGATAGCTCATTTAACCGCTTTTGCAATTGGTTATCGGGCACTGCACCTTGTTTTATTTGTTGCATTTGCACCCAGGCCGATAGCAAACGAAGCGAATGGAACATCAAACCTGCTATGTATATAGTAGTAATATAAGGCAGGTAATGCTCGATGGTTATTTCGTAACGCTTGTTGGCATGGGTTATTTCTTTAAGTGTGGTTATCAGCGGTAAGTGTTGTGGTGCACCTGTAATTGCCTGAGTTGTTAGCTGCCAGCTGTAATGCGAAGCCTCCTCAAACAAAGTATAGATAAACCAGCCGGTAGCGGCGAAAAGGGCAGTAACCGTAATGTTATATTTTACTGCTGATGATAACCTGACGATATCGGCCAGGAAAATGCGCAGCAGTAAATAAATAATAAGGCATTGCCATAACGAATGGATAATGCTTACCGCAAAAACTTCACTTAAATTATGCAACAAAGTTTCCATAAAAAATTACTTTTCAGGGTTTTCAAATTGGTTAAGGTAGTTCTTAATAGCTTCAATTTCGCTTTGCGATGCCCGGTGTGTACCCAATGCCTGGATCACCAGATCGGCAGTTGAGCCGGTGAACACAGTATTCAGTATTTTATCGAGCGCACTTTTCTGAGCATCCTTACGGGTTACCAATGCTTTATAGACGTGTGTTTTGGCCGATGTGTTACGCTCAACCAAACCTTTTTCGTGCATAATCTGCATTAACTTTAAAGTAGTGGTATAGCCCGAGTCTTTAGTCTTAGCTATTTCTTCATGTACTTCGCGTACGGTACAAAGGCCTTTGTCCCATAACACTTGTAAAATCTCAAGCTCTCCTTCTGTTGGTTTAATCTCGTTGCTCATGTTATACGAATTTCTTCGTACAAATATCTACGATAGATTTCGTATATGCAATAGTGAAATGAAATTTTTATTAATTTTTTTGAAGTATCTGATATTTAGGCCCGTTAGCAGGGTCTGCTTTCATCAGCAAGTTGTAGGCAGCCAGTTTTTCGGTAGGTGGGGCACCTGTGAAAATACCTACCAGTTCATCTGCTTTGGCCGTGAAAAACAAGGTTGGCAGGGTTGCACCCAAACGTTGGCGGTCTAACTGGGTTAATGCCGGTAAAACGGCATCAATGTTTCTGCGGGCCATTTCACTGTTATCAACCATCAGGTCGAGGCCTTTGCGATGATAATCGTAATAAAAACTGCGCAGTGGGATATAGGTTTTATTCACCAGGTTTTCAGACAGCCAGTAACGATTAAAGTTATTACTGTCGAAAGCCTTCCAACCGTTGTAGGCAGAGCTTTGTGCATTAACTACTACCGTTTGTGCATTGGAAAAATAAGGCGTGCCGCCATAACGCGAAAAGCTATCGTAATCGAACCCTAAAATAATATAGGCATAGTAGGCCATTATCGAACTCAGGTTGCTCTGAAAATTTTGGGCATTAAAATCAATCGTCTGGCCTTCGGTATATGTAAAATCTACATCCTTATCATTAATGCTGAATAGGGTAGACGTGTATGATGAATTAAATACCGGCCTGCTCGATTGTACCTGCAGCTCACCGCTAAAGGTGCTATTGCCATCCCATGCGGTAATGTTGAGCACAAAGTTGCAGTCTATCTTTTCAGCCGGGGCAATTTCATCGGCGCTCCATTTGCGGCCATTTAAAAAGTCTTTCATGGCAGTTTCCAGCACCTGGAAGATCCGCTTATTGGTAGTCTGAATTTTGGGCGACAATACCTGTACCCGCGCGTTCAGATCCTGGGCATATAAATTGCCCGTTAAGCAAATTAAAATAGCTAATGCAAACAGTTTTCTCATGCCAGTATCAGTTCGGTTAGTTTGGCGCAAATATCCTGGGCTACCTGCGTTTTGGTTTTTAAGCTATACGTGGTTTTATTGAGTTTGTTATCAATAATGGTGATTTTATTGGTGTCGGTTTTAAAACCGGCACCGCTATCGTTTAACGAATTTAATACAATAAAGTCGAGGTTCTTTTTTTGCAGTTTACCTATTGCATATTCCTCTTCATGCTCGGTCTCCAAAGCAAAGCCTGCCAGTACCTGGTCAGGGCGTTTCTGGTTGCCCAAGGTTTTTAATATATCAATCGTTTTTTTGAGTTCGATGTGCAGGTTGGTACCCTGCTTTTTGATTTTCTGAGGTTCGATAATAACAGGTGTATAGTCGGCCACGGCTGCGCTCATTACACAAGCTTTGGCCGTTTTAAAATGTAGCAAACAGGCATCGAGCATTTCCTGGGCCGATGTAACATCAATTCGTTTAATGTTGCTATGATGCACCGCCTGCGAAGTTGGGCCGGCAACTAAAGTTACCGTAGCACCCATCTCAGCCAACTCAGTTGCAATCGCAAAACCCATTTTGCCCGATGAATGATTGCCGATAAACCTCACCGGGTCTATAGCCTCATAAGTTGGGCCTGCTGTTACCAATATGTTCTGGTTAACCAGTAAAAACTTTTTGCTAAGCGATGCTGCTAAAAAATCGACTATATATTCCGGCTCTGCCATTCGCCCGGCACCATGTAAGCCGCTTGCCAGCTCACCACTCTCAGGCGCGATCATAATATTGCCGAACGACTGCAGACGGTTAACGTTATCCTGCGTGGCAGGATGTGCCCACATATCCAAATCCATAGCCGGGGCAAAGTATACCGGGCATTTGGCCGAAAGGTAAACTGCTGTGAGTAAATTATCGCACTGGCCATTAGCTATTTTGGCCATGGTATCGGCGCTGGCGGGGGCAATCACCATCATATCGGCCCAAAGGCCTAGTTCTACATGGTTATTCCATTCGCCGGTTTCGGGGGCAAAGTAATTAACCAATGCCGGTTTTTTAGACAGGGTTGATAGCGTGAGGGGGGTAATAAAATCGGTAGCGCTGTTGGTCATTACCACCTGCACTTCGGCACCGGCTTTAATAAGGCCGCGCACCAATGCTGCCGATTTATATGCTGCGATACTGCCGCAAACGCCTAACAGTATTTTTTTGCCCTCGAGCATATCGCTGTTCGTGTATTTCATTTCATAGCGCTTTTATAATTAAAGCACGGTTTAAAGATACTTAACATGGATGATACCCGCAAAGCAGTTTAAGAGAATCAAGAATCGAGAGACAAGAATCAAGATGAGCTCCACCCAGCACGTCATTGAGGTACGAAGCAATCGCGAACTGGGCAGTTCAGCTATACAAGACTACTCTGTAAGCAGGGGATTGCCACGCTATCGCTCAATGACGTTCTTGGTGACTACCCAAATCTCTTTAAACAAAATAAGCCCCTCCGAATTAACGAAGAGGCTACTGTATCATTTAATTGAACTTACAATAGTTCTTTTAAAGCTTCTTTCTGAGGGTTACGGTAGTAAACTTTCTCCTCTAAAAACTCCTGAATAGCTACTAAAGTAGGTTTCGGCATTCTTTCGTAATGCTTAGAAATTTCAATTTGCTCACGGTTTTCGAAAACCTCTTCCAGGTTATCATTTGATGAAGCAAATTCAGATAATTTCTGGTGCAGCTCTTCCTTGATGTTGTTAGAGATCTGGTTAGCTCTTTTCGACATAATTACGATTGATTCGTAAAGGTTGTCGGTAGTTCTGTCCAGGTCGCGTAAATCGCGGGTTACTGTACTGCTTGCTACAGTATGCTTTGGTGTAGTATTGCTGGTATTGCTCATATTCTTTCCTTATTATCTTATTAACCTGTTACGGCATTTTTTGATTATCGTTACCTTTTTCTGAAGGTGGCTGTGTTTTAGTAGTATCCTTTTTCGCTAACTTTTTAGCCAGCTTAGGGTCAGCAGCAGCTTCTGCAAGCATTGCCTTTGCGTGCTTAATGCCATAGTCACTGTCGGCTTTAATGCCTTGTGCTTCGTGCAGGAATTTACTTTGCGGATATTTTTCTGCAAACTGGTCATAAAAACTGATCGCCTGACCGAAACGCTCTTCCTGACGGAAGTCTGTACTCATTTTAGCATATTTATATTGAGCCCTGATGGTCAGAAACTCCATTTCTTCTGCGTATTTGGTATCCGGGTAATCGCGCAGTGCATTACCGAAAGCAATTACTGCCGATTGAAAATCGCCAATGGTTAAATATAACTTAGCATTAGCGTAAGCTTTCTCTTCCAGTTTATCACGCAGGTTTTGGATCAGTTTACTGGCCTCAGCAACACGCTCACTTTTTGGATAAAGGTTGATGAACAACTGCAGGGTCTCAATAGCCTTTAAAGTATTCTCCTGATCGAGCGAGAATATTGGCGAATCGAGGTAATAGCAATAAGCGGCCATAAAACGGCATTCCTCTGCCCGTGCACTGTTCGGATAGGTATCGGCAAAGTTTTTAAAGTGATACCTGGCCGATGTATAGTCCTTTAATTTGTAGTTGGTATAAGCGTTGTAATAAAAAAGATCCTCAGCCTCGGTTTGTCCGCGGTAACGTTGCGTTAAGCCATCGAACAGGTCAAGCGCTTTAGTATACTCCTTTTTATTATAGTACTTCATGGCCTCCTGATACTTCTTAGCGTTATCATTACTGGCCTTCAGTTTTTCAAATTTGCTTTTGCAACTGCCCAATGCAAGTAAACTGCATATAATTAAGCCTGATATAAGTGAGCGTTGTTGTTTAAACATCCTGCAAAGATAGTTGATTATTGTAAATGAGTCAATTATTTATTTGGGTACTAATATAGCTATGCTATTTTATGGCAATCTATATACACTGCGTTATTTAACATCTTTTAACTAATAGGTGCCGTTTCCAATTTTAACCATACTATATAGTATATAAGCAGCTCCTATTATATATAGGCTGTATAACGATTAAGCTGTGATTGTATTTTAGGATGCATACTATATATACGTATATAATATGTTGGTGAAATTCAATTTATAAAACTATAGTATATAAGTAGCTCTGAAGTCTCTAAAAACAGGGAAAACGACGCCGGAATGTTAATAACCCACCGTAATTGTTAATGAGATTTGAATTTTAAGAAATTTTCGAATTGAAAAACAGGGGATTACAAACAAAATATGTTTATAAGTTAGGAAATGTTTGGAAAACCAAATTCCTTGGCTACCTTTGCAACCCGCAATTAAGGAAGCGGGAATGTTCATTGAAGGAGTAGAGAGGGGGTTGAAATAAGGTTAAGAAAATGTTAAAAAACATTTTGGTAACTGAAAAAAGATTCTCATCTTTGCAGCCGCTTCGGAAACGAGGCGAAGTTCTTAAAAAGGCAGATGAAAAATAAGAGGAGCAAAGGCTGAAAAGCAATTGTGAAACTTAAAGAAAGAGGAGTTGAAAACGAGCCTTTCGCATCGAAAAGAAAGCTGAAAAAAAGTTCAAATAAAATTTGGAAAACAGAAAAGCTTTTCTACCTTTGCACTCCCGAAACGAGGGAACGAAAACGAAGAAAAGCTGGTGATAACCAGGGAAGTAAACGGAGAAGAAAGCCAAATGAAAATGCGGTGATTATTGAAAAGAGAAAAGCGAAAGCCGAGTAACAAAAAGAGTTGAAAGCAAGTTTCAACAATAACAAAATGAAAAGTTAATCATCGCAATGATGATAAGCATATAAAGAGAAGCCGTGAGGTAACTCGATAAGTTCTTTTTTTAAGATATAACATGAAGCGAAGCGGATTGAGAGTCGTAAGACAAACAATCAGTTTTAAGAAAACAAATCTGATAAGCTCGTTAGGATACTGTATAAAGATACGAAGATGATAAGGTAAAAGAGTTCCGGTAACGGATCTCGGAACACCGGCCTCATCAAATAATACAGATTTCTATTTTGAGTAATAGGGTCTGGACAAACAAAAACATTTTACAATGGAGAGTTTGATCCTGGCTCAGGATGAACGCTAGCGGCAGGCCTAATACATGCAAGTCGGAC
>CAHJXH010000093.1 GCA_903644075.1 Sphingobacteriaceae bacterium
TTTAGCGTAGCCTTTGGTGGCCATCATGCTCATTAGTACGCCTCGTTGGTTTACCCTGCCGGCTTCGGTTTTTTTATTCCAGCTGCGTGCGGTGATGCGCATTAGCCAATTATCCAGCATATCGCCTATGGCATTGTTGAATAGCCCTTCTGTGATCGATTTAACCCATCCTTTGTTTGCTGGCTCTGCACATGATACCCGCATCAGGTGATTGGGCAGGTAAGTGCGTGTCCAGGTATTGGCGCTGTAAAATTTCTCGAAAGTAAGGTCGCCTTGTAAGGGGATCAGGGTTACGGTTTCTGTAGCCGTAAATAAGTTCTGTTCTACAATTTCGGCACGGGCTTCGTCCACAAAATAATTCATGCAGAAGTAGTCTTGCTTATTAAAAATAAAGCTGAGTTTTTTGAGCATGTGCAGCAAGCTACGTGCTATCCAAAGGCGGTTGGTGGCTGTAACAATGAAGAAATCTATATCCGATTTATCGTCCGCATATTTCTTAGATAAAGACCCCGACACAGCGATGCCCCGTACGTAAGGAAATTTAATCAGGTAACTACTCACCTTCTCGGCAATGGCTAAAAGTTCCTGCGCTTTTTTCCCTCCGTTGTTTCTGCGGGTAACCATGTAATCGTCGTTTTTCAGGGCGTAATAATTTCCCAGGCGATAAATCAGGCCATGATCAGACAGGTCATCCAGGCAATATTGCACCTGCTCCAGTTCGCAACGTACGGTGGCAAACAGAAAAACTTCTTCTTTGGTAAGCGGAAAATTAAACAGATCGTAATAAGCCAGGGCCGATAAAACCTGGGTTTTGATACCCGAATAATCTGCGATGTAACGATTTGGCTTATACATAATTGCGCTGTTTAAATGTGTAATTGTTATCTATAATTAACACGTTGAAACGGGCGCTAAGGTTGCCTCTGTAATTATCTTTTTTGTATTAATCTGGCTTTTAGAAGCACTTTTTGCGGTTAATAACAACAACGAAAAAAATGCGCTGTAAAAGAAAATTCCCTTGTTGGCGTCGAGCGTATTTTCGGCAATGGATGTGCTTATCATCAGCGCCACGCAGGTAGTTAAAAGCAGGTCTTTATTTCTGATAGAGAGTACTAAACTATAGCCTAAAGTAAATATGTATACAGCCAGGCCTATGCAACCGCTCTTAATCAGCAAGCTCAAAAATTCGTTATGCGCATTAAGTTGGTGGATGAATGAATGGTATAGCTTATTATAAAAGTAAGTTTGCTCCATCACCTCTTTTTCGGTGCCGGTGCCAAAACCAATTATAGGTTTGGCCCTTACTGTGTGCATGGTGGCCTTCCAGCGGTCTAGCCGCGAATCGGTAACCACAGCAATACGGCTCATATCCACATCCGATTCCAGGTCAGAGAATAACCTTGTTTTCAAGCTATCATATCTCAGTACCAACATGGCAGCTAACAAGGTTATCGCCAACGATGCCCCTAATAGAATCAGGCGTTTTCTGCCTTCAAATAAATATATCGGCACAAAAATATAGGCAACGATGATTAAAGAAATGATAGCTGATTTTGAGGAAAGCTGAATTAGCCCTATAAATAAAATACACATTCCCATTATCGCAATCAGCTTAATTAATTTCTTCTTCTCAGCTAAGATGTCCTGAAATAAAATCACAGCAGCCGCTACCACCAAAACAGAGAAGAACGTAGCATGTATACCAACCGGCTTAGAAAAATTATGGTTGATAAAACTGGTACTATAAACAAAGGAAAGCGGTAAATGAAAATGCCTGATAGTGGCCAGTACAATGCCGAATAATCCTATCACAACCAGCACACAACTCCAGGCAAAACCGCTTAGTAATTGCCTTTTATATTTGATAATTAATGGCTGATGAATGGCAAACACCATTGGTATAAACAAGATGTGTGCCTGCATGCCCCAATCATCTACTGCTCTTTTAAAGTTGGTAGTGTAAATGGTACTAAAAAGCGTTACGAAAAATACGGCCTGTACAATTAATACGCGTGGTTCGTATACCCGTTTCAGATCAGTCTTTTTAATGTTGATCAATGTATGGATCACCAGACTGCCAAAGATCAGCTCGCTAAAAAAACGATCTAAGGGCAGGCAGGCAAAAAACAGCAGAATGTGGAAATAAGTGATCTGGTTAGTTACCGAATCCTTAATAAGCCATAGATTTTTCATAGTTCATGCTGCAATAACATTCATAAATATAGGCCTCGTACTCGCTGATGATCTTATCCCAGTTATAGTGCTGCTGGATGCGTTTAATATTGTTGCCAATCATGGTATCTTCGGCTGCATTACGCGCCACCACCTCGGTAAGCCATTGCACATCTGCCGATGAGCTGAAGTAAAAAGCATTGTGGTTAAGCACCGAGCGGTTAAACGGATTATCGTGCGCAGCAATTAAAGCCCCGCCTGCCATGGCTTCTAACAATGATGGATTGGTACCTCCCACGCTATGCCCATGGAAATACAGGTAGGCGTTATGCTGTAAATGCTGGATGGTTTTAATATTGAAGATAGCATCGTGGAAGCAAACCCGTTCATCATGACCGAATTTGGCTTTAAGATATTGCCCAAATTTATTGCTGGTATTACCCACCACCAAAAACTTTTTGGTTGATACACTTTTGGTAAAGCCTTCTAAAATAGTTTCGATATTATTCTCGGGTTCCATTCGGGCCACCAGCAGAAAATATTCTTTGGGTTTGAGGTTAAATTTGTTCATCAGCGGACAATCATCGTCCACAAACCTTTCGGCCCCGTAAGCAATAAAGGCGCTGTTAATGGCATACTTCTTTTGCAGGTATGAGCGGATCACTGTAGAATCGGCGATGTAATAATCGCTGTATTTCACGGCCAGTTTCTCGGCATATTTTAAAAATGCCTGCACCGGTTTCGAGTATTTGGAGCGCTTCCACTCCAGGCCATCCATGTTAGATATAATAGTAGCACGACGAGGAAACATACTGCCCCAAACCGAACTGCTGGTATAACCCATAAACAATATCACATCAAAATCGCGCTGGCGCATATCCTGGATGCAGTTAAAATCATAAACAAACTGGCCAGCGGTTCCCAACATGTGTTCGGGATCGTAGCAGTGCACAATCTCCACACCATTCCAGGTACTGCCCTGGTAAGGGTGGTTGTGCGAATTATATACTGTTACCGAGTGGCCTTTCTCAACCAGGCCCGGTGCTACATAAGCCGTTATTTGTTCGAAGCCACCGTAATGGTTTGGGATGCCGCGCGTACCGGCAATGGCAATTTTTAACTTCATGATGTTAAAAGATTATAGAATGTACCGGCTGTTTGCTGCCAGTTATATTGTTGTTGTACTTGCTGGGCTACCTCTGCTAAAAAAGCAGCATTGGGTGGGTTATTAATCATGTATCGAAGCATAACCGAAAATTCCGCCTCATTAGCCGGGTTAAACCAATACGGTTCGAAAAAATCAAAACTTTGCATGGCCGTAGCTGATGAGCACAATACCGGCACCTCGTGCATGGCTGCCTCTAAGGGCGGGATACCAAAACCCTCGGCAATTGATGGGTAAACGAATAAACGACACGCTTTATAAAAGGCATCTAATTCGCTTTGATCAACCTGCTCAATAAAATGAAAGTATTGTTTTTGCTCTGCCGTCAGATTATCTATCAGGTTTTGCAGCGCAGGAACCTGTGCCGATTTTTTACCAATAAATACCAGCGCAATTTGCTGTTTGTAAAGCTTCAGTTGCAGATACGTTTTCAACAGTAGCTTGTGGTTTTTGCGTGCCTCTACCCTGCTTACATACAGGATATAATTTTCGATACCATATAAAGCTTTGATTAATTGACGTGCAATTTCTTTATTGTTAGTTATCGAACCACTTGTTGGTTTTACGCCATTGGGCAGCACATGGATGTCCCGGTATTTCAATTTATAATATTCGGCTATCCGCTCTTGCGAGTAGGCCGATACCGTAGTTTTTATCCCTGCTTTCTTGATGCTCCGGGCAAAAAGGTATTGCCTGCTTTTACGGTATCCGAGTGAAAAATATTGCTTGTAATCATTAAAAATAATATCGTGCAGGGTTACAATATACCGGCAGCCTGGTTTGCTTAAGGGGGCAATGTATTGGAAATGCGCAAAATCGAACTGGTACTGTTTAATGTACCGGGGGATATCAGTTACATAACGTAGCAATCCCGGTTTGGCATTCTTATACGCCAGTATATTTTGAGGCAGAAGATTCGGGAAGGCAAGCTGCAAACGTTCAGGATCGGATGTGCCGAAGTATATATCCACATTGGGATGGTTTTCCATCAAAGCACTGTATAAACCTTGCAAAAAGGTGTAAGTACCCTGGTACTCCTTATCTATGGTATGGGCATCCACAAAAAGCTTGATGGGCTTAACGTTCATGGGGTACGCCTCCTTCCTCGCGGTATAGTGCGGTTGTTTTGGCGGTTTGGTATATTCGGTTTACAAAGCGGCCCGGCAGCAGGGTCATCAACAACAGCATATAACTTTTAAAGTGCAGCCTGTTTATAGCCAATAATTTGTAAATATTATACCGTGCCTTTTGCGGGTTATGGTTATTCCATAAAAACTTTTTGGCTAGCAAGCCATAATAAGCTTCGTGGTTAATGTTGTTATCGAGCTGTTGCCCGCGGATTGTTATCAATTCGCTGTAATTATCGGCATCAATTGTTCCGCGGGTTAACGCGTTAAACTTTATTTCGAGGAAACGGGGGTGGCACCATTTCTCATCAATGGTAACCGATTCTGGGTTAAGGCGCACTTTTATTAGGCTTTCGGGCATGTTATAGCCCTGGTAATGTTTCAGCACTTTAAGCCAAAGCAAATGATCCTCAAAAGTGTGGGCATAAATATTATAACCGCCCTGTTCCATGATGCTCGATTTGCGATAAAAAACACTTGAATGGATGAAAGGGCATACTTTATAGCTAATCCTGTCGATCCCTTCCTGCGGTAACAACGGCGCTTTGAAGTTGAAAATATGATTACCCTCCTTATCCACATAATCTGTTGCCGAACCTATGATATGGTATTCGGGATGGGCAAGCATAAACTGGTATTGCAGGGCCAGGCGGTTGGAATAGCAAATATCATCAGCATCGAAACGGGCAATGTAAGGTGCCCTCGATAATTTCAACCCGGTATTTAAAGCCCCGGCCACACCCTGGTTTTTCTGGTTGATGAGCACAATCCGGTCGTCATCAAACGACTCCACAATGGCCGCAGTATTATCGGTAGAGCCATCGTTAATAATCAGCAGTTCGAAACTGGTAAAGGTTTGCTGCAGCACGGATTCTATCGCTTCGGCAATATACAACCTGGCATTGTAAGCAGGCATCAGCACCGTTATCTGTGGATTATTGCTCATACCGTATCCAGTTTAAGCAATTGATTTTCCCTGATATCGGCAAGTAGAAGCAGTTCTAACAGTACCACAATGGATAATTGTTCGAACCAGTAATCGTTAAAAAACACACAGCCTGCGAAAAGCAATAATGGCAAGCCATAGCTAAGGTAACGGCGCTGTTTTAAAAAGTAACCGATGTAGAATACCAGGAAGATAGTGAGTCCGGCTAAACCATACTCGCTCAGGATCTGATCGTATACAGAATCGGGGCTATTGGTAACGGAATGCATACCGGTGCGACGACTGAAAAAGTTGAGGTACACATCAAGATGGTTCGTTAAAAAATCGGGACTAATGAAAGCATATTTTACCGGGTAACCACCAGCCATCCCTAAACCGGTAGAACGGAAAGCCAGCTTGGATGAAAAATTGCCCATGCCATCGCCTGTTAAAACTTTCGCAGCATTATTCTTTAGGAACATGGCTGTTTGTCTAAACGTAATTACCTTACCCGGGATAATGCGCTTATTGGTTTGTGGTTGTGTAGCCAAATGCAAACTATCCTGGTGCTGATTTATAAAAGCAATCAGCATTTGTTGCATCCTGTTCGTATCCGATCTCGGTTGAAATTTAGCGGTGTGGATACTGTCTTTCGGCAACTCATATTTAACCAAGCCCAGCGGTTCGGACATCTTAATGTGCTTTTCACGATATTCTTTTTCCAATTTAAGGCTTAGGGTATCGAGATAAAGCTGGGCTATTTTCTGTTGCTTTTGCAGTGGGTTCAATAAGCTGTCGGGTATTTCTGTAATCCGTTTCTCTTTAACCGGCACCGGATCAAACGACACATTTTTGTTGAACACCATTTTGTTATACATCTTATCGATGTAGTACATATTCTGTGGCGATACCTTAACCATAAAGGTTACCAGCATAGTTAGGCATATCAAAATCATGCTTTTTTGTATACGGGTACTCCTGAATATAAAAGCGAGTATCAACACAGCAAACAGCATAATATTAATGGTATTACTGGCAGCCAATAACAACACCAGCATACACACTAACAGCATTTTAATATTTTGCCGAAACAGGTAATAAATAACACCAAAGCCTGCTATAACAGCATTGGTGATAGATACATCGAAGGTGATCCCCTTAATATAATCGCCTGTATTTAAGAAATACTCCTGATAGTTCCCCTGGTAGGTATAAGGGTTTATTTCTTTAATTTTTAGGATAATGAGCACGATATTGGCAAATGATACTGCTGCATTGAGCACAAAAAATGCGGTTATAGTGCGGTGTAAAATAAAAGGTTCTATTGTCTCAACAGCGAGTTTTATTTGATGAATAGCCAAAATACACAGTAACCAGAACAAAATTCCGGTAAAGAAGGCTATGTTATAATGAGCAGAGAAAAAGTATTTAAATGCGACCCAATTAATAATTGCGATAGCAATTATCCCTAAATAAAAAAGTGGCAACCGCGACTCTTTCGCCCTAAAACGAAACTTAAAATTAGGCCGAATAAGGTAGATAAGCACCAGCGCAAAAAGCTTAATAAACAGCTTTACATTTAAAAAAAGTAAAAGGAACACCAGCAAAGGCCAGTTAATTCCTTTTACCCACTCTTTCAATCTAACTAAAACTGTTTTCTCCATTAACATAGCGCATACGGCTTATTGCGAGACCCCCGTATTATACTAATAGAATTACGCCGTAGATGCATGATAGGTTGCCTGCAAGCAGGCTTGTATGCAAATTTTTGTTACCCGATGGCAGGCTTTAATAAGCTTATTTTTTTGAGACTAATTTGACCAAAGAGCATTGTGAGCATCAAATACAAAACAACTGCGAATAAAATAACGGCAACCACCCCACTAAGAAAATGAGTGGCTGTAAATACGCTTATTAAAGCACAAGCAACACAAATTAACAAGTTACCTCCTTGCTTTAATGCAAAAGATCTTTCTATACTCAGGGCATATAAAACAGCCTGCACCAGCATAGCTGCCAGGTAAGCAATAGCTGCACCTGCGTTGCCCAGTAAAGGAATTAGCACAACATCCCCGATAACATTAACTAGGAATGTAACAGCAAATACCTTGAAAATTAGCCTCAACTTTCCCTGTGCAAACCCTATGCTCCACAAAAAGTTATTGAAATACATTAAAGGCATACAAGCGGATAATACCAGGATTACAGATGAATTTACCGCCCCATATTTGTCATGGGTAAACCAATCAACCAATGGCGACCAGCACAGATACAGTATTAAACCAATCAGCACTGAAAACGCCAGTTCCAATTTTAATATCCTGAAGAGGCGCGCAGGAAACACGCCCTGCTCTTTAATTACATTCACAAAACGTGGCAGCAGCAAAGGCGCAACGGCCAATAAAGGTAAGGTCGAAATTTCGAAAGCTTTGTAAGCGAAACTGTATTCGGCCAGTTTAACTGCTGATAAAAATAATCCGATAAATATCCAATCGAACCTCGCCAATGCCGAGGTAAAAAGCACTACGCCTATTTGTGGCAAAGCTTCTTTCAGTAAAGCAAAGTATAATTTTGGCTGAAGTTTAATTGAAACCGGCATTCTTAAAAACCGGTAAAATAAATAGACGGTAACCACAAACTCCAACCCATCGCCCGCTAAAAAAACAAATACAACGGAGGTTAATGTTACGTATTTAAAAAAGGCAAGCAAAATAAGCGCCACACCCCTTACCACATTTGATACAGCCGACATTTTAGCCAGTAAACTAAACCGCTCCTGCCCCAATGCCAATTGTTTAAAGGGTGTGGCAAAATAGATCATCAGCTTACCGGCACCCACCAGCATCAGCATTTGAAAAATTATGGGCGAATGAGGTAAGAGCCACCAAACCAACCCTATCCCGGTATAAAATATAAAACCCGATACTAACACGTGGTTAATAAAAAGACTGGTTACCGTTGTCGTATCATCTCCCTGCGCTATTTTTTTAACCACCAGCTGATCTATCCCACAAGCCAGAATATTAAAAGCGGTAAACAGGATAGCCATCACCCAATTTAATTGTCCGAAACTTTGCTTATCTAACCAGGTAGAAAGAATATAAAATATAGCTAACCCAAATAGCTGGTTAACAAATAGTTGAATGGTATTAGCAGAAAGATTTTTTAAATGCCTGGCGTTCACTTTTAACTTATAACCAATGGTATACAATGCATACGTGGCTCATAAACAAAGCGTTGCTTTTGATAAAATTAATTTACGATAACAACTATTATACTTTGCATAATTTCATTATTTTGCAGGATAAATCTTATCGCAACAATCTCATGCAAGCAATTAAATATTCTTCAATGTCTCTTTTTAATATTATCAACCATAATATTATTTAACTGCCAATTACAAATTCAATTAGTTTTCTTTTTAATACAAATGTATTAGACTGATTTTTACAAATCCTAAATCACACTATGAATAAATTTTTACCCCTGGTTTTTCTTGCCCTTTTTTTTGTATGTAACAATGGTAACGCCCAGCAATGGACCTGGTATAACTCCAGCAACGCGGCGCTTCCTTCTAACGATATTTTTACCCTTGCCATCGATGCTAATGGAACAGTATTTGCCGGAGGTAGTGTTGGCATTTCATCATTTCAAGCCAATAGCTGGAGTAAAATAAGCGTAGATAATAACTCATCGCTTTCAATCCTGAAAGTAGCAACAAGTACCAATAATTTATGGGTTGGAACAGAATTTAACGGGCTATATGGCTACAAAAATTCAAACTGGACCAATTATGACCCAAATACAGCAGGTTATGGTGTTATTGGCATTGGTGTAACGTCAAACGGAGATTTATACCGACTCGATAAAAGCTCTACTTTTACCAAATGGAATGGCTCTCAGTGGTCAATCATTGCACAACCTTATCAGGGAACAGATTTATTTGTAGATAGTAAGGATAATATCTGGATACTTAATGACGGCATTAACAAATACAGCGGCGGAACAATGCAAATCTGGTCTGCGAGTTATCTTAGTGGCGACCCACGCCACCTTATTGCAAGCGGCTGTTATGACATGGTTGAAGATAAAAATGGCCTTTTTTGGTTTGCCACTAATAGCGGACTTTTAAAATTTGACGGTACTACTTTCAGCCTAATATCTACAGCAAACAGCGCTATACCCTCTAATCATCTCAGATGTATAAAAATAGATAGTAAAGGCACTTTCTGGATTGGTTCTGCCGATGCCGGCCTCTTTAAATTTGACGGTTCTAACTGGACTCAATACACTACAGCAAACTCGGCCCTTGCTTCCCCCATTATTAATGATATAATTATTGATAAAACCGATCGTGTTTGGATTGCAAATGGTTATCAGGCTAATTATTCTCCGCACAATGGCAAAGGGGTATTTATGCTTGATCCCAACCAAAAGATTGGTGGAGGCACTACACCTAAAGCACCAACTAATATGAATGTGCAAGTTATATCTGAAAACGAAGTTGCCTTAAGCTGGCAAGACAATTCAGACAATGAATCTTCATTTGATTTAGAATGGTCTGTGGGAGACTCTCTTCATTTTCAACCCATAAAAGCAACTACAGCAAATACAACTTCTTTTACAGATTTAACAGTTACAACCGGAAATAATTACTACTATAAAATACGGGCATTAAATAACGATGGTTATTCGGTTTTCTCAAACACCGTACAAGCCTTCCCCAAATATTGTACGGTAAACAAAGCAAGCTACAACTCATATGCCAATGCCACAAAGGTGAGTTTTGGCAGCATTTATAATACCCCGTCTAATTGTACAAATGGATATTATAACTATCTAAATCAAAGTACTAAGATATTTAAAGGCCAAACCCAAATTTTAGATATCGCTTTTAACCGCTGCAGCATCACTACAGATCCTATGATTAGCGGCGCTGTATTCATAGACTGGAATAATGACGGTGATTTCACGGATCCGGGTGAACTTGTTTATACTAACTTATCAATCAATGGCAAAGGCGAATTTAAGGTCGCCGTAACTGTTCCTGATTTTGTTATAGCTGGCACATCTACACGAATGAGAATAAGGTCACAGGCCAATGCAGCAAGCATATCTCCTTGTGGTTATGCTGAGGAAACGCAAGACTATACTTTAAATATTATTGACCCGGGTTCTAATATCAAACCATTAAACCTTAAAACGTCGACAATTACTTCTAGCACGGTTGGTTTAGAATGGTTAGATAACACTTTTGGTGAAGACAATTACATAGTTGAACGTTCAACAGACGGCACCAACTTTAACCAGATCGCACTTCTAAATGCAAACAGCGCCCAGTATACAGACTTAAGTGCCAAGGTTAATACAACATATTATTATCGTGTGTCGGTAAAAAAAGGTGGCAGTATTGTAAGTTCTAATGCTCTTGTTGTAAAAACGTTACCAATAGGTTTGATAAGACAGACGACGGGAGATTTAGGAAAAAATACCGGATTTAGCATTGGTGCCTACTGGTCTGATGTTAATGGCGATGGGCTTTATGACGTTTATGATCCGGGGACAACCCTATATCAAAATCATAATTCAATTTTTAATCGCTCATCAACTCCGCTGCCAGCTGGTGGTACTGCCGCTTTTGCAGATTTTGATAATGATGGGGATCAGGATGTATTTATTTCTGATAATATATATGCAGGTGGAACAAGTGCCCCTGGCTTTTATACAAACGACGGCAAAGGAAACTTCACATCTTCCCCGTTAATTGTCCCCGACGGAAGAATAAATAATTGCGTCTGGACAGATTTTGACAATGATGGTTTCCTCGACTTGTATATCTCTTACATCGACCTGGGTTACGGAAAATTATATAAAAATGTAGGCGGAAAATCATTTACCATGGTGCAAAAGTTTGATAATGCACAAGGTTACGCCTCTTTTGCCGACTATGATAATGATGGCGACGATGATTTAATTGTTATTGAAGTAATGGTGCTGTTGTTTTTGATAAACAAAACGGGCAATTTACACGTAAAACCAATTCGCCGTTTGGGTTTATTCCAGGTAATATCGTAGGCTATTCATGGGGAGACATAGATAACGATGGTGATCTTGACCTTTTTGTAGCCAATAATTCTACTGGCAACAGCAGTGTATATTTAAACCAGGGAGGCGTATTTTTAAATAACCCACTCACTCAGATAGAAGGCCCTACGGAAGGCAGTGCCTGGGCCGATTTTGATAATGATGGATTTCTGGATCTGTTTGTTTCAAGATTTCAGAAAACAAACATGATATTTAAAAATACAAATGGCGTATTTGCAGCTGAGCCATTAAGCATTTTCGAAAATGAAGATTATTCTATATATCCGTACGAAAACATGCCATCAATGGGTGCTGCCGTGGCAGACTACAATAATGATGGATTCCCCGATCTATTTGTAGCTGTAAGCGACGGTTTTTCAAGTAGATTATATAAAAATACCACCAATAGCAATAATTGGGCAACATTTAAGCTCAAAGGGACAAAATCTAATAAAGACGGTATTGGCGCCCGTGTAAAAATAATTACAAATGGTAAAGCGCAATATAGGTGGCTACAATCCGGAACAGGATTTTCTGCACAAAACAGCTTACAAGTACAATTTGGCTTAGCAGACGCGACAAAAATTGATAGCGTTATAGTAAACTGGCCCTCGGGCATTAAAGATGTATTAACAAATGTACCAAGCAACCAATCTATCACCGTTGTTGAAGGTAAACCTACGGCAATTATAACTTTTGCACCTATATTAAACGCCATATATGGCGATGCTGATATTGCACTTACAATCACAAGTAACAATACAAACATACCTATAAATTACACTATTGATAATCCACAGATTGCAACTTTAAATAACGGAAAAATACATATTCTCTCTGCCGGAACCGTTAATATTACAGCCTCACAAGCTGGTGATACCACCTATTCCGCGGCTACCAATGTAACTCGGACGTTAATTATTGATTCGCGGCCAATAAGTATTGTAGCAAATATTGCCCACAAATTTTATGGCAATACGGACTCTACATTAACCTACAATATAATTAAGGGTAACCTGATAGGTAATGATGCATTTACGGGTAAACTAACCCGGGATGCGGGCGAAAATGTAGGAATATATAATATAACCCAAGGTACCGTTGCTTTAAACAATAATTACCAGTTAAGTTTTACAGGCAGTATTCTTATCATCGTCAAAAAGCCACTTACCGTAACAGCGAATGATGCCACCTGGGAATATGCAAAAAGCAGTAGTTTTGCGGTAACGTATAACGGCTTCGCCAATGCCGATGATGCGACTAAATTAACCACACAGCCTACAGTTACAACACCTGCAAATGCTGCTGCACCCGTTGCGGGTACTTATGATCTGGTACCGGGTGGCGGCGTATCGGCTAATTATTCTTTCAACTATGTAAACGGTAAGCTTACAGTTACCCTGCCTGCAAGCAACTTTAAAATATCGGGCACAAGTGTAACTTGTAAGGGCTCAAATAATGGTATAATAACTATTTCACCAACATCATCATTAAACTACACAGCGGTTATTACTGGTGGCAGCGTTAACCAAACTTATCACTTTAACAGCACACTTGCCATTAGCAACCTGGCACCGGCTACTTACCATGTTTGCGTAAGTGCCGATAATTTATCTGACGATCAGCAATGCTCTGATGTGATAATTACTGAACCAAAGGATCTGGCCGTTTATGCTACCGTTAATAAAACAGTAAATACAGTAACCCTTGCTTTAACCGGGAGCGATAACTATACCATAAAACTTAACGGAACCGAGTACCAAACCAGCAGCAATTCTATCACGTTGCCACTTACTACAGGCAGTAACAAAATATCTGTTAATACAGATAAGCTTTGCCAGGGAACCTTTGAACAACTGATAGACCTGTCGGGCATTACGGCACCGTATCCTAATCCATTCCAGAGTGTATTATATGTAAATTTGGGCGAACAGGTTTCTGCAATGGCAACCATAAGCATATTTAACATGGCTGATGGCCGACTTTTACTGAGCCAGAAATTCAATAATCAATCGGGCGTGGTACGCCTTGATGTTGCGAGTTTAAGAACCGGCGTTTATACCCTTAATCTTATAATCGACGGCAAATTATCAACCTTCAAAATCGTTAAACAATGAAAAAACTAAACTATATTTTACTGGCATTATCACTTATTATTGTTAGCTGCGGGGGTGGTGGAGGTTCTGACCCGGCACCCGATCAGCCACCACCGGTAAAATCAGTGTTGATATTTCCGGAGCAAAATTCGGTGTGTACGCAAGGAACTACGGTTTCTGCTACCCAAAGCTCGCTCACGTTTAAATGGAACAGCGCCGCAAATACCGACAGATACGATGTAACAATTAAGAATTTGCTTACTTCTGCATCAACCACACAAACAACTACGGCTACGCAGCTAACCGTTACTTTAGATGTAAGTACGCCATACTCATGGACGGTTACTTCTAAATCGGCCAAAGTAAGCACTACGGCTGTTAGCGATAGCTGGAAGTTTTACAATTCAGGTCCCGGCGTTGTTTCTTATGCTCCGTTCCCGGCCGAGCTGCTCACACCATCACAGAAACAGGCTGTAAGTGCTGCTAACGGACCAGTTGCACTTACCTGGACCGGTAGTGATGTGGATAACGACATTGTTGGCTATGACGTGTATTTTGACACCGCAGCCAGCCCCGCCCTGTTTAAGGCCGGCGTTACCGATAGTAAATTAAGCGGCATTGCTGTTACAGCGGGCAAAACCTATTACTGGAAAGTGATTACTAAAGATAGTAAAGGCAATACTTCGGATTCGGGAGTGTTTAATTTTTCTGTTAATTAAAACAGCCTTATATATAGTTTAAAGCCGTCCCGATTATAAATCAGGACGGCTTTTTATTTAACTAATAGTAACAAATTGTTTTAAAAACCCACTTCATTTGCTTTGTTAGGATGTTTGTTTTAAATTGAACGCCTTATGCAGCCCCTAACTGATTCAACTAATAAAGTGTTTACCGCTTATTACCTGAGCGAACACGCCCTTACACTCGAGTTTGGGCACGAGATCAGCGAAGATATGCTGCAAAAAATCACCGGTTTTAATATCCTGATCAATCAAAACCCTTTTCCGGGATTTCGCACATCTGTACCTGCTTATGGTACTATCAGTGTTTTTTACGACCCCATTAAAGTGATACAGGCTGATGATTTACCAGGTGTTGATTGCTACGAGAAAGTATCCAACTACTTAAATCAGCTTTCCGATGATTCAGAAATTCAGCCCAATACATCCAGTATCCTAATCACCATCCCCACCTGCTACGGCGGTGAGTATGGCGAAGACCTGGAAGAAGTGGCCGCTCTGCATCATTTATCAACAAATGAGGTAATTAATTTACATAGTTCGGCAATTTATAAGGTGTATATGATAGGATTTGTGCCTGGGTTCGCTTACCTTGGCGGCATGTCTGCTCAACTGGCTACCCCCCGCAAGCCAACCCCTCGTAAAATTATACCTGCAGGTTCTGTGGGTATTGCCGGGATGCAAACAGGCATTTATCCTTTAGCAACACCCGGAGGCTGGCAATTAATAGGCCGCACCCCGCTCACCTTATTTGATGCTACCCGCACACAACCAACCTTGCTAAAAGCAGGTGATCAGGTAGTATTTAAACCCATAGACCATCATCAGTTTGAAAACTATCGCGATTAAATAATGCGCATCCGCATAATTAAACCGGGCATCCTCAGCACTATCCAGGATCTGGGCCGAAACCTTTACCTCTCGCAGGCTGTACCGGTTTCGGGCGCAATGGATACACTATCGGTACGCATAGCCAATCTGGCCATTGGCAATGATGACAACGCAGCTGTTATCGAATTTACTTATGCCGATGCTGAGTTTATGACCGAGACGGATACGCTGATCGCTTATGCAGGTGATGGAGCCATACTGCAAGTTGGCGAATTGGTTATTCCTGCCGAAAAACCTGTTTTTATCCCAGCTTATACATCTGTTCAACTTGTTAATAACCCATCTGGAAGCCGGACCTATTTATCTATTGCCGGCGGTTTTGGCGTACCCGAAATTCTGGGCAGCCGAAGCACTTTTATTACAGCTGCAATAGGTGGCTTTAATGGCCGAAGTTTACAATTAGGCGATACATTAAGCAGCGTTGAAGCAATTAGCCCAACAACAGCAATTATATTTAGCCTGCTTAAAAGCGAAAATATAAACCACACTGCCTGGAGCATAGCCCGCCGCATGTTTTTACCTGCCGATACTAAACGCATCCGTGTGGTACCCGCTCACGAGTTTAGCTGGTTTCATGGGCTGGCCATAGTTAACTTTTTATCGCTGCCTTATACTTTAAGTATGAACAGCAACCGCATGGGTTACCATCTGGATGGCGAACCCATTACGCGCATCATCAAAAACGAATTGCTCTCTACCGCAGTTACACCCGGCACCATACAGGTTACCGGTAATGGAAGTATGGTTTTATTAATGGCCGATTGCCAGACCACCGGCGGTTACCCGCGCATTGCACAGGTGGCGGCTATTGATTTGCCGCTATGCGGACAACTTAAACCCGGCGATACCATTTATTTTGAAGATATCAGCCATCAGAATGCCGAAATGCTGTATATTGAACGTGAACACGAATTGCAGCAGCTCCGCGAGGCAATTCAGCAGAAATATTTATAATTATTGAATTTATAAATCATGCAAAGTATTGATTTAAACTGCGATATGGGCGAAGCCTTTGGCAATTACCCCATGCCCAACGACGATATTTTACTCGACCATATTACCTCGGCCAACATTGCCTGCGGTTTCCACGCCGGCGACCCGGAAGTAATGCAGCATACCGTGGCTATGGCCATCAAAAAAGGCGTAGCCATTGGTGCACACCCCGGCCTGCCAGACCTGCAAGGCTTCGGCCGCCGCGAAATGAAGATCT
>CAHJXH010000094.1 GCA_903644075.1 Sphingobacteriaceae bacterium
AATGGTATTTAAGAGTACTCTATTCATAGAGGTTGTTGATTTCATGGTGTTAATAAGTGATATTGCCCATTGCCTTTTGCAGATCTATCTTGCTTGAAAGGGTTTGGAACAGCGCGTTCAGATAGTTTATTTCGGATGTAATTAAGTTAGACTCGGCAGTAATTACGTTGAGGTAAGCCACAATACCTTGTTTGTATTGCAACGATACTACAAAGTATACCCGTTTGGCCATGGCTACGTTTTTTTGCAGCAACTGCAAATTGTAAAGGTTGCCTTTATAATTAGCGTTTGCCGTGGTATATTCTTTATTAATCTGTAGTTTTAAATCCATCTCGTCCCAATTAAGCAATTGTTCCTGCAGTTTAGATTTGCGGATGCTGTGCACACGGCCAAGACCGGTGAAAATTGGAATACTAACAGATAACCCAACTAATGAACTTGGATAAGAGCTATCAAAAACATTAGAGAAATGCTGGTTAGCAAACTGGCGGTTATAATTATAAAATGCACCTACAGTTGGCAGGAAAGCCGTTTTATAATAACCGGTTAACTGTGCCTGTAAAGCCTTTTCGGTACCTAGTTGTTGAAACTCGATCCGTTTTTCATAATTCAACTGCTGAGTGGTATCAATATAGATACCCTGCATCATCTGGTCGGTGTTAAAGCTTACGTTAAACTCTTGCTCGGGAGGGAAACCCATCACTTGCTTAAGCGTTGCAAATTGTGGAACCACGTTTTCATTAGCCTGTTTTAATTGGGCCTTTGAGTTGTTCAGGGTGATGGTGGCTTCTTCGTAATCTGTCTCATCAACTATACCGCCGATGTACTGGTGATAAGTATCTCGTACGTTTTTACCTAAACGCGCCGTATCTTCTTTTAAAACGTGGATCTGCTCCAGGGTAAGCAATACATTATAGTAGGCTTTACTTACGGCAGATACCAGGTATATTTTGGTACTGTCTGTTACCTGCTGAGCCTGCTTTACATATAAAGGTGCCGATTTAGCTGCATATAAAAGGCTCGGGCTAAATATAGCCTGCGATACCGCTAATTGCGGGATAAAGGTATTGGCCGTACGTGTTGCTACTCCCGAAGTAGAAGTAGATGTTGAGGTAGTGCTACCCGTTGTACCTGTTCCGGTCGTGGTGCCGGTACCGGTTGTAGTACCTGTGCCGCCTGTTGTGGTTCCTCCTGTTGTTGTAGTGCTGCCGCCCTGGGTGGTAATAACCCCATTGGCCGGGAACTGGATATAATGTGTAAGGTTGCCGCTGGCGCTCACCTGCGGTAACCATGGCGCTAAATTAACAGCGTTGGTTTCATGGGCGATGCTTACATTGATCAAGGCCTTGTTTAATCCTGGCTGATGGATCATCGAATAATCGATACATTGCTGAAGCGACATAAATGCGCCCGCCGCATTATGGCTGCTATCGGCTTTTACCACTACGCTGCTGGTATCGGGCATCTGCACATCGGGATCGGGTGTAAACGACGATTTACGCGGCGGCACTTTCTGTGCATACACTGTTGATGCACTTAAAATTGAAATAAGAAATACTAACCGGATTTTATCCATATAAATAAATATCAACGTCCCCTACCGGGACGGCGCATGTTCAAATAAAACTTCTATAATGATTCCTAAAAATTAAAGCAGATAGCCTTGGTTCCAAAACACAAGTGTGTTTCCGGTTAATTAATAGGGGTTGTCCAAAAATGATAAAAACATCCGTTATACCCGGTAACAATATTGTTAAAATGCCTTGATCAATAACACATCTGCACTTTTACTGACTTAAAAGTATGTATTACATTAGAATTAATACAACATCAAGCCAGTAATAAACATTTAATACAGTCCGGTTAATTTATTAGCAAAATCTTTACCTGATTCACTGTGCGTTTTTATTAAAAGTTATAAAACACGCCAACACATCATAAAAGATTGAAAACAAGTTATTTATGCAAATTGTTTCTTATATCAATCAATTCACTAAAAACAAAAAAGGCTGTTTCCAAAGTAGAAACAGCCTTTTTAATGACTCATAAAGATTATTAACTAAATGATTCCATGTTTGTAAGCATTTTGCGGCGCGCTCTTAACACCAATACCTGATATATTACCCCTGCAAGGAAAAGTACAAATATCACCAGCAAACCCATTTTAACCAAGGGATCATTAGGGCTGGCCGCCAGCGGATGAGAGATAGGCAACCTGGTAAAAGATTCATTTACTGCCGGTACAAATGATAGAAACATAGTGGCCGACATGATAATAACTTGTACATACTGCCACTTTTTCCCAAAGATTTTTAATGATTTTGCATAAATACCTAATGGCAGTAATACCAGCACCATAATAGTAAGCGTATGCGCAGGCCCCAAATGCCCGGTACGCATAATAGGGAAACCGGTTACGCACGTTATTATGGTCAATATAACATACCATTTGCCGAATGTGCTTTTGGGAGCAATTACTCCTTCTTTAATTAAGGCAATAATACCTGCAAATATGGCAAGGATGCTAATTGCAGTATGAATGATTCCGAGTACTGATAAATGGTTTGGCATAATTGTAAAGGTTTTAGTAAAACTTATCGAACTAATTTACCTTTAAGGTACTGTTTATTAGCAATATTACAATCTAAAATTCATAGAAATATAAGGATACCAACCTTCGTTAGAGTGCGCTGCTATAATTTGTATCACGGTTAAACTGGCCGGCGCAAAGTATAAGCCGCCGCCTGTACCGGTATGCCATAAGTTAGAGTGCTCGCCATCAACCCAAACACGGCCGGTATCAAAGAAACCTGTTACACCCAACTGACCCGGGATAATGTAACTGGCAATATTAGCCAGCCTGAGGCGTGCCTGGAAGTTGTTGTATGCCATATCATTACCGGCAAAGCGATATTGCAGGTAACCCAGCAAATTGCCCTGACCACCTAAGAACATAGATTGATAAAAGGCAGGGTTCCCCACGCTGATACCACCACCAACACGGTCTGAAAGTACAAACGTACCCTTGCTATCGAGCGACTGGTAGTAAGTAAACTCAGGTTTAATTTGCCCAAATGCTTTTGAATTGCTGTTTAAGCCTTCATAACCCTGTAAAATAACCTGGAAGTAGTACCCTGCATAAGGCAGGATATTGTTGTTCCTTCTATTACTGGTAAATATGGCCCTAACGCCCAAATGTGCGCGGGTTTTATCTGTTGTAAGGCTATCGTATGAGGTAATATGCGGCATACTTACAATGTAGCGGCCTGTATTATCCTCTGCATCTAAATGATAAAATTGCAATGATGGGCCAACACTAAAGGTACTGCCCTTGCCGGTGTGCCAGCGCAAAGCGGGATCGAACTGGTAAACATTGTAGCGGGTACGATAATATCTGCGGTAATCATCCATTTTAACAAGTGGCGTTTCGTTACCCTGTCCGAAAAAATTTACGGTATTGCCCGGTGCCAGTATGTAGGCGTTCATGGTAAAATCTGCTTTGCCGACAGCTTGCATCCACTCGCCTTCGTATTTTAAACGGTAAGCTTTTGTAGCGAACGAATGTGTAAGCATTAACGTTTGCTGGGTAGAATACGGCAGCTTACGGAAACCATCATAGCCGGTATATTTAAAACCCAAGCCCAGTAAAAAGCCGTCATCCTTATTTAATGCAGCAGTAGCCAGTGGCGCCCAAACGTTATATGGGTTTGTAGGCTTGAAACGGGTAGCATTTGTATCGGTAGAAATGTGATTATTGAGCTTGTTAACCTTGCCCGTAAATTGAAGGCTATCCTGTGAGCCATATATCGGTATTACGCGTCTCGAATTTTTAACCTCGTAAGTCTTTTGCCCGGTACTATCCACAAACCGTAGTTTGATGGACGATTTAGTATCAATCACAATATGGTCATCCCCACCGGCTACATACATCCTTATTTCTTTGGTAATATCGGGATGATAGATTGCCGTCATAAAGTTGCCTTTTACCTCGCCGTGTTTGTCTAACTTATCGATAGAGATCTTTAAGGCATCATTTGGCGAATCTGTAACAGTAATCAGCTCGTCTTTATCAGTTGCATGGATATCAACAATACGGTTAATGAAGTGATAATATTCAGACATGGCAGCCGGAATGTTATCCCTGCGTTTCTTCAATATATTCAGCAATTCATCATGCCGAAACTTATAGCTTTCTGCCGGTAAGCGCTTTAAACCGGCTTCCAATACCTCATTGGTTTCAACTTTTACAAAATCGTTAACCACCTTCATCCACTCCTCGTAACTAAACTGATTATCAGGAAAGCCTTTCATGAAACGGGTTTTGAAGATCGAATACCTGATACGTGGGATATCGCTGGTAAAATCGCCCAACACCGCGTCTATCCAGGGTAAAGAAGCCAGGCTTGGAAACACACCTTCGTTAACGTGAAATACCTGGTCGCGGTCGCGGGGAACGGCCACATACATTCTACTTTTACCCTCTTTAGCGGGTGTCCAGCGCCATTGATCTTCATGTCTGTCCCAATCGCCAACTAATAAATCCAATAACCGGGCGCGCAAAAATTCACGGGCATCATAGCGGTTATCATAACTTTTAATCAGCTCATGCTCCATATTAATAGTATTGTCCGATTTTCCGGTTGGCTCGCGCTCTTCGATCAAACAAACCATACCGGTAAAAATCTTATTGTATTTGCCCAAAGCGCTATCAGCAGCCATTACGCCAATAACAGGGTTTGCATGCGGTACATTTGCGGCTTCGGCCAATGGAGGTACAATTAAAGCTGAGTATGGGTGCTGGCCGCTAAATTCGTCGCCAATCCAATCAACAGCAAACGTGCCTTTCAAGTTATCGGGCAGTAGTTTATCCGGTGCTTTCTCCACACTGCGGATCACCCATTCTCTACCGCTTTTATCGCGCAGACGTAAAGATTTCGACTCCATACCCCCCCCCTCGCGAAGCGGCGTTAAACCGCCATTCACCTGCGAGAGCTTAATAATAGGTAGCTTAACAGGCATCGCCCAGTCTTTACGGTAGTTTTCGCCAAAAAGCCAGCGATGTATGCCGCTTACGTTATCATAAGAAGCATGCACTTTTACAACAACACTATCAGGAAATATTTGCCATGCAGTGGGCTCAATCTTTTGGGCCCTGCTACAGTATGTCAGGAAAATAAGAATTAAAACGAAGAGTAACTTTTTAGCCATATTATTAAATTAAGTAGAGTCTTAAATTAAGCTTCTTTGTTGCCAGGAGCTAACAATGCAAAGCGTTAAGCAGAGAGAATATTAATTGCCCTAAAAATATCTAATTATTTAAAGGAAGTCGATAAATAATATACAAGTAGCATACCAGCCATCAATATATTGATTAACAACCAATTACAATACAAACAATTGGAATTAATTTACGATATAACGTTAATTAAACGAAATAACGTGTTTTGTTGGGTAGCTGGCATCTCCCGGTAGTTGACGTTAAGACGAAATATTGAAACCCATGATTGAAGCAGTATACGTTATTGTTTCAATAAAGATACGACGCAAAATATAAGCGCTCTAAAATTTGCATGATTTTATTAAGTAAATACATACAAGCAATTTGAGAAATGAATTACACCACCACCCTATTCACCAATTCGGCCTTATTGATAAAAGCTTCGATGTTATTGTAGGTTGTGGTTGCTATTTGCTCCATTGCTTCTTTAGTAAAAAATCCCTGGTGTGAGGTTATTAATACATTAGGGAAAGATATTAACCGGGTAATCAAATCGTCCTGAATAATACCTTCCGAGTTATCTTTGAAAAACAAGCCGCCCTCCTGCTCGTAAACATCCAGGCCCAGATAACCCAGCTGGCAGTTTTTTAAGGCTTCTACCACATCTTTAGTATTAATGAGGCCGCCACGGCTGGTATTAATAAGCATTGCGCCGTGCTTAAACAACTTTAAGGTTTCTTTATTGATCATGTGCCGGGTGCTATCCATCAGCGGGCAGTGTAATGATACAATATCGGCCCCGGCCAAAGTTTCTTCTAAAGTGCCATAAACCACTCCCGATGCTTTCAATTGCTCATCGGGATAAATATCATAGGCACTAATGTGGCAGCCAAAACCCTTTAAAATATTGCACAGCGCCTTGCCGATATTACCGGTACCAATAACAGCTACCTTACGGTTATGCAGGTTAAAACCCATTAATTTTTCGAGCGAAAAATTACCTTCTCTTACCCTGTTATAAGCTTTATGCGTTTTACGGTTAAGCGTTAAAATAAGCGCCATGGCATGTTCGGCTACGGCTTCGGGCGAGTAGGCTGGTACGCGCAGCACGGGTATATCTAAAGCATCGGCTGCTTTTATATCAACATTATTGAAACCGGCACAACGCAGTACTATCAACTTTACGCCATTAGCCTTAAGGGTTTCTAAAACCGTTTTATTAACTACATCATTTACAAACAGGCAAATAACATCGTGCCCTTTGGCTAATATGGCAGTTTGCTCGTTAAGTGCGTCAACAAAATAAGTGAGTTGATGGCCGGTATTAAATTCATTAAAATAATCCTGATCGTATTGGCAGGCACTGAATAGGGCTATTTTCATGGCGAATGATGTATTAGGCACTTACGTTTTTATCGTGGCTTTCAAGAGATTGCATATACTCTGATGGGGATATACCCGTCAATTTTACAAACGACCTGAAAAATGTTGTTCTGGAATTAAAGCCAACTTCCCAGGCAATACCTTCTAACGATAGTTTCTCCCATTCTGTACTGGTAATATTGGTTTTCATATACTCAATACGTTTAAGGTTAATAAAATCCTGAAAGGGCAAGTTAAACTCGTGGTTAATAAGATTAGAAAGGTGATGCGTAGGGATGGATGTTAACTGCGAAAGCTCTTTGATGGTAAAGCCCTTTTTTAGAAATGGTTTTTGCTGGATAAACAGCTCATTTAATATTTGTAAATATTTTTGTTTTTGTTTGTCGCCAAATAACTGAGTTACACCAGGCAGTTCTTCGTCTTTGTATTCAACACGTGGTTTTTCATTTACGTGAATAGTACCCTTAAATTGATTAATATTATAGAGAATAACCGGATTAGACAACAAATAAAAAGCAGCCACTAACAACATAAACGACAGGGTAAAGCCTTGTATTAAATCGGCATTGCGGTTACTATCGATATGCATTTTGTTGATCATCGACAGACAGAACACAATAACGAGCAGCAGGTTAAGAAACTTTAACCAATCAGCCACCTTATAATCATAATGGCTGCCCGGTTTATCCTTTTGCTTCTCAAATTTGAGGATACACACTATCTGCAACCCAATATAAAACAGCCACAGCAGCATATTTACAGAATATAAATTCTCGATGTAATTAAATGATGAGGATGAGTTATCCCTGTTCATAATAACTTTCATACACCCGTTAATATCGGTAAGGCAGATGTTAGTGGCAACGACTATAAAGATTAAAAAAGGTATAAAATGAAAAATATCGTATCGCTTTAGCTTATGGATGGCACCAAAAGAATTGCGTATATATAAATAAGAACAAGGGGCCACCAGAAACATGGCCGCGCGTGATAAAATATACAAATAAGGTATGCGGGCTATAAAACCGGTAAGGCAGCACAGATCATTAAATGCACAAATTGAGATGCTAATTAAGGCGATGCTTAAAAACAACTTCTGACTAAAATAATTTTTAGTCAACAATAAGATTAGGGACACTATCAGTCCAATGATTCCTGCAGCAAAAAAGTAATAAGGTAAAAATTCAACGATCATAACTTTTGACATTCTTTAAAACAATAGAGGGGCTTATTGTCTATGGGTTTTAAAAACTTAATCAATAATTAGATACAGGCAATATAAGTAACAGTGTTTGAGATTACAAATAAATGACACTTTAAATTTAGAACATATTTATATGAAGTTGCCGTAAACTCATCAAAAAAATAGCCCGGATTTATATGTTAAATATAAACCCGGGCTATTTATAAAAAAACCCGTTGCAACATACATCTCGTTACACGAACTATTTTTTCCGTAACACTAAATAAGTATAGGGCTGAAATGTGTATTGGCTTGATAATACAACGTCGGCATTGGTTAAACCATTAGTCCAGTTAGTATTTTGCAGTGCTGGTGGTATGGCATAATTAATAACACTGTTACGTGCGTTCACCAGGATTAAAACATCCTCCGTACCCGATTTTTTCTCGAAAGCAATAACATCGGCATTATTATAAACCGTTAACGCCCCGGTTTTAATAGCTTCGCTGCCACTGCGGAAAGCGATGATCTTTTTGTACTCGGCAGTCATATCGGGATTGGTAGTCCAATCAATTGGATCTGGACCAAAATAGGTGGTCTTTTTAGCAGACCCAACCTCTTGTCCGTCGTAAATCATTGGCACTCCATTCATGTAAGCCGCCAATACAAAAGCTGCCAGTGCGCCTTGTTTGCCGTTATAAATAGTAACAGTGGCACCGTCAGACAGGGTTACATCGTGATTGGTTGTGTAATGCAATTTCATACCGCCTGCAGCCAGTGTGGTATTCTCATTAGTGTTGGTGGTAAATAAACTGCTTGGTGCTTGCGTGCCTGCAAATATCCCCTTCAACGCCGAATAAAAATCGAAGCCATAATTTAACTGAAAGCCAGCAGTAAATTGCTCTGCCTTACTTCCTTCGGCCAAAAATATGTATTTACGGTTAGGTATTTTCTTGAGCGTGTCTAACGTTTGTTTCCAGAAATCGGCAGGTATTGGGTCGGCATAATCACAACGGTAACCATCTACATTAGCCGTTAAAACCCAGTATTTCATCGCCCTGATCATGGCGGTACGCATAGCGCTGCTATTATAATTAAGTGCTACAACATCGGCATAATTTGTTCCTGGCGGAGGTATTAATGCACCTGACGAGTTTTGCTGATACCAGGATTTATTGGCTGTCCAGGCATTATCAGGCGAGGTATGATCGGCCACCCAGTCCAGGATAACCGACATATTGCGTTTGTGTGCTTCAGAAACTACCGAACGCAGATCATCAAGCGTACCGAACGCAGCGTTAACGGCATTATAATCCTTAACTGCGTAAGGCGAACCTTGAGGCGCTACCGCATTAACTACCCCAACAGGGTATATCGGCATTAACCAGATTGTATTTACACCAAGCGCCTTGATAGAATCCATACGGGCTATTACGCCTTGCAGGTTAGCACCCTGGCTAAACGCGCGGATGTTTACCTCGTACATCACAATATCCTTTTGGTCGGCCACACCGGTAAATGGTGTACCGTAAGCCGCAGGATCTTTATAAGTATCGGTTGGCGGGGGCACAACCGGCGTTACCGGGGCAACGCTGTCTTTACTGCTTTTACTACAGGCCATTAATGAACCTGCCAGCATTACAGCCAATATTAAATTGGGCATTTTAAGTTTTTTGTTGTTAATCATTTTCACTCCTCCTCTGCTAATATTTTAACTGGATGTTACCGGCTGCATTGCTAATGGTTGCATACTTAACCGGGCAGCTATCATTATAAAAATGCTCGTGCACATCTGCACTGGCTGCATTCAGAAAAGCATAATTACCGCTTTTCAGCTTGCTTGAACCTAAAGCATTTACGTTATCAAAACCATGCAGTATTAGTTTAATATATTTAAAGTGCGATGCATAACTGCCTTCGGCTGCTTTAAATTCGATAGTACGTTTCTGCGGATCGAAGCTGATAGCACGTTTGTAGAAATCGCCTTTCTGGTAGTTAAAGCTTTTGCCATCATCTTCATAATAAACAATGCTGTTGGTTGTGCTGCCGTTGTATACATGGATAGCCAAAGTATCAGTTGGCTGCTCGGCAGTGGTTTGTATTAATGATTGCATCGGGATAATGCTGCCACCCTTTACATAAACAGGCAATTTGCTGATGGTTAAAGGCACAATTTTTTCCTGACCACCTTTTTCTACCGAACCATTGTACAGATCGTACCAGGTGCCTTGCGGCAGGTAAACTTTACCGAATTCTTTAGTGCTTTCGAATGGCGCTACCAAAAATGCGTGACCAAATTCATACTCATTCTGATAAGCGGCATCCAACACTTTAGGGTCGAAAGTATAATCGATAGCCAATGAACGCATTACCGGCATACCAGTTTGCGTAGACTCATAAAATGCAGAATATAAATAAGGCAACAACTGATAACGCAGGCTAATGTAGTTACGCGAAATATCCAGCGCATCCTCGCCCATCGTCCATGGCTCGGCAGATTTTGCCTGGTTAGCTGTGTGATTTCTATAATAAGGGATAAATGCACCCAATTCCATCCAACGGGTAAACAGCGGGATAGTTGGGTTACCGGTAAAGCCGCCAATATCCATAGCTGCGAATGATACACCGCTCATACCTAAACTGCTTAACAAGCGAACGCCTTGCAGCATGTGATCGTCTTCGGCACGGTTATCGCCCGTCCAGATGGCCGAGTAGCGTTGCATGCCTGCATAACCCGAACGGCTTAAAATAAATGGGCGTTCAGGAAAGTGTTCCTTAGCTCCTTCATAACTGGCACGTACCATTTGCATACCGAAAACGTTGTGTGCCTGCAGGTGATTGGTTTTCTTACCATCATAATCAAACATCACGTTATCCGGGATCTTCTGGCCCCAGGTCGAGAACTCGTTCATATCATTCCAAATCCCACTTACGCCAGACTTTGCAAAGAAATCAACTTGTTTACGCCACCACGTACGGCCTTTCTCGCTGGTAAAATCGGTAAAGTTGCACCACCCCGGCCACACTTGTGCGGTATAAGGTTGCCCATCGGGGTAGGTAACGTATACGCTGTCCTTTAAGCCGCTCTCGTAAGCGGGTGCACCTTTTTCTACCTTAATGCCGGGGTCAACAATTACGGTAGTTTTAAAACCAAGTTTATTCAGTTCGGCATTCATACCTGCCGGGTTCGGGAAACGGTCCTTATTCCAGGTGAATAACTGGTAGCGGTCCATGTAATGAATATCCAGCGTGATACCATCGGCAGGGATGCGTTTCTCGCGCAGGGTATGTGCAATACGCATTACTTCTGCTTCGGGATAATAGCTATACCTGTTTTGCTGGTAACCCAGCGACCACATCGGCGGCATCGGCATACGGCCGGTTAAGTAGGTGTATGAAGCGATGATATCAGCAGCACGTTTGTGATAAATGAAATAATAGTTCATCTCCCCTCCCCGTGCACCAAATGATGAAAAACGGTTATTGCTGGCACCGAAATTAAAATCACTCTGGTAAGTATTATCCAGAAATACACCATAGTTTAAACCATGATGGATACCAATATAAAACGGAATGGTTGAATAAAGCGGATCTTGCGCCACGCTGTAACCATACACATCAGAGTTCCAATGTGTATAGCCATTGCCTTTACGGTCGAGGTTGCCTGTTTTTTCGCCAAGGCCAACGAAGTGCTCGTCGTCCTGCATTTTTTTGTAGGTGGTAACCGAAGTACCTACCCATGAAGTATTGAGGCCGTGCTCGTCTTCGTTAATTACCTTGCCATTTGGCGTGTAAAAAGCAATGGAGAACGGCTGTTTTTGGATAACGGCCTTTAACGAATCGGTAACTACATCAATCTCCCTGTCGTTTTGTGTGATGTTAACTTTTGAAGGTACAACCTTGCCCACAACGGCATAAGAAAAATCGGCAGCGAAGGGCTTGTTATCCATTCGCACCCTGATGATAGAAGGCGTATAAACGGTTACTTCAGCATAAGCATTACTGGTTTTAATATTAATCTTTTGTCCCTCTGTTTGTACCGAAACAACAGGCCCCGTAGGTGTAATGCCATTTTGCTGGGAAAGCCCCTGTTGTACACTTAATAAAGCAGCAAACAGCGTAGTAGCAAAGTAATGTATCTTCATTGTTTAAAAAACGTTTAGCAGCTTTTGAGGCTGCTAAACGCGGATTTTTGATGGGTTATTAATTTTTAACTACCGTGTACAGGTATTTCTTTGGTGTGGTTTGGTTCATATCAATGGTTACCGTATAGTTACCGGCAGTTGCAATGGTAATTGCGCCATCGGTTTGTATCAGGTTACCGGTTAGGGCATTGGTATCGGCAGGGCCGTAGTTAATATCCCAGGCATCATTAGCCCTGAATTTTAACGCACCCGGTACCAGCGCAACGATTACACTCCATGTTTTGGTAGCCGGGTTGTAAGTCATTGGGGTTGATGAATCCCATGCGTGCGGGGTTGCCGTACCAATTATACCGAACGAGTTAATTAAAACTGCCGAGTAAGTAAGCCCCTGTACATCTACATTGAGTTTGTAATAGCCAGCTTGTGCAACCTTTACACCATCGGCATTGCCATTGGTGGTTAGTTTGCCTCCGCCTGCATCGCCATAGTTAATATGGTTAAAGTCGGGAGCAGTAGTAAATTTAAACTGGTTGGTATTGCTGATGTAAGCGAACCCTTCATAAGCAAACGTTGTAACCGGATAAATTACCGGCGCCACAGCCGGGTTCCAACCCTGGTAATCGCCCGGAACATATAACTGCGGCGGGGCCAGTTCTTTATAGGTGGTTACGCTTAATTTAGTAACAGCCGAGTAAACAGTATCCTTACCATAGATGGTTGATCCTACACGCATCTCGATAGGCGAAGCTGCATTAGCAGGTAAACCTAAACCGGTTAGTGCAGCGTTGTTTAAAGCGCTATAGGTAAAAGAAAGGGTATCAACATTGTTTGTACTAGCCAAAGTCGCTTTTTTAGCAAAATTAGAACCCGATGCACCTACTTGTACAAAATAGGTCACAACGGCTTGTACGCCATAGTCGGCACTGCTCCATTTCACTTTAAGCGATTGGGTAGAGTCGGCAGGGGTTACCACAATTGAGGTGGCTGCCGCCGGGGCCGACATTACCGGCGCCTTAATATTTGATGATACCGTAGCCCGTTCTTCTTTTTTACAGGCAGCCAGTAATACAACAACCATGGCTGTTGTAAATATGAATAGCTTTTTCATTTTAATATGATGATTAATAGCCTGGGTTTTGTTGCAAATTATTGTTGATCTGACGGTCTGATGCCGGGATTGGGAACAGGTTTAAGTGTGCATCTGTAGCCGCACCGTTTTGTGTATTTCCTTTAAAATCCCACAGGTAAGTACCACCTGTAAACAAGCCGAAGCGGATTAAATCTGTTCTTCTGAAAGCTTCCCAATATAACTCGCGGCCGCGCTCATCAATCAAGAAGTTTAATGTTAACTGCGATGCATTGATATCACCTGTGGTATTGCCATAAGCACGCTCCCTGATCTTGTTAATATAGCTCAGTGCAGTACCTGCATCACCGCCGCTGCCTCCGCGTAATACGGCCTCCGCATAGTTCAGGTAAATCTCGGAAAACCTGAACAGCGGAAAGTCCGTATCAACAAAAGTGCCGTTGCTACCCTGTGCACCAGCCGATGTTACATTCTTAAACTTGGCACATAAGTAACCTTGGGTAAAAATGGTTGGGTTGGTGATGTTTAACGTTTGGCCGGCACTATAGAAAATAGCGCGTTTATCTGTATTGCCAGACGGATCGGCAAATTTGTTTACAAAAGTGGTGGTCATACGGTTACCTGCCCAGCCGCCTGATGGTATGCCGAACATATTGGTAGCATCTTCAGAACCACCCACTGCTGCGTGGATCACAAAGGTCATATCGCCATAGCTTTGGGTATTTACGCCATCTTCTGCTATTGGCATAATGATTTCGTCGCGGTAACCATTGTTATCGGCTAAGAAAAGATTAGCATAGTTGTTATGTAAAGAGTACTTGCCAGAGCTGATCACCTTATTACAATAAGTAATACAATCATTGTTACGTTGTGTACCTGTGTAAACCTGTGCGTTTAAATATAACCTGCTCAGCAAAGCCCAGTCTGCCGCTTTATCGGCACGCGCATACTCGTTAGCTCCGGGATCATACAAATCACCCTGGATAGCTATCAGCTCAGATTCTACATATTTAAACAGATCGGCCCTTGCAATTTGCTTTGGTGTAAAGGTTCCCGGTAGGTCTGCTTCTGTAGCAAATGGTGGGTTACCAAACAAATCCATCGCAATGGCATAATAGTATGCTCTTAAAAAGCGTGCTTCTGCCAAATAATGGGTTACATCTTCTTTTAACGGACTAGCCAAGCCACCTACTTTAGCTTGTACATCGCGAATGTACTCGTTGCAATAGGCTATGTTGATAAAAAGGCGTTCGTACATCAGCTTAACGTACAGGTTATTATCAGACCAGATGCCGCCATGGTACTCCACCAAACCACCATCGCCCCAGGCGTTAATGGCTTCATCTGTAGTTACTTCCTGTGCTGCCCAATACTCGCGTAAAAATGCGGTTGTACCTTCGTCAGATGCTTGTATCTCTGGCAAACCTGCCTGGCCTTTCTGCCCGGTTAGTGCTAATGAGCCGTATAATTTGGCCAGGAATTGTTTATAAGATGCCGGATCGTCGAACACCGTTGCCGACGTACTTACCAGCGGGTCTATAGGTTTGGTATTAAGGTCTTTGGTACACGATGTGGTAACCAAAGCTATTACTACCGCTTGTATAATTAATATTTTATAGCGTTTCATTTCTCTTTAATTAAAAGTTAGCATTTAAACCCAACTGGAAAATACGGGCACGTGGGAAGAAATTGTTATCGATACCACCCGCTATTTCCGGATCTAACCCTTTGTAGCCTGTAATTACAAATACGTTTTGCACACCGGCAGTAACACGTAATTTCAGCCTGTCATGCACGTAGTTAGGGAAAGTGTAACCTATGTTCATGTTATCCATCCGGAAGAATGAAGCATTCTGGATGTAATAATCAGAGTAAACGGTTTGCAATGCGTTGGTAAACTTGGTATCGTTTGCAGCTGTAGTTTGGTTAGACAGGTAACCCAACGAAGAGTATAAACCACGGTAGGTGCTACCTGCTGCAACGTTGTTGTAGTTGTAGTTACCCAGGCTTAACCTGCCAGAGAAAGAGAAATCGAACCTTTTGTAAGATACATGCGAGTTAATACCCATCAGTACCGTAGGATCTGGTTTTTTATACAGGTATTGGTCGCTACTGTTAATTTGGCCGTCTTTATTACGGTCAACATAAGCATCTTCAACCGGTGTACCATTAGGGTTATAGATCTGCTGGAACACATAGAAAGAGTTGATTGGTAACCCTACTTTATCTGCCTGTATAAGGCCCGATGTAGTACCTGCTATATTTGAAAACTGATTAGTGTATATAAAATCAGCATCGCCTGCGCCGCCAATTAGTTTGGTCACTTTATTTTTGTTGTAACTAACGTTATAACCTAACTGCCAGTTCCAGTCTTTGGTAGTAACAACAACCGCGTTCAGGCTTAGCTCAGCGCCTTTATTATTCATATCGGCAGCGTTTTGTAACAGGGTTGCAGAGAAGTTACTTAATGCTGCAACGTTGGTAACAATTAACAGGTTTGATGTTTTCTTGTTATAAGCATCGATACTACCTGTTAAGCGGTTATGAAAGAAACCGAAATCGATACCAATGTTAGCGGTTGTGGTCGATTCCCATTTAATAGCTGCATCATAACCTTCGGGGCGTAATGTGTTATAAAAGGTTTGGCCGAACTGGTATCTCGAACCATTATCACTCTTGGTGAAACGTGCCTGGTAAGGGTAGTTATTGTTATCGCCCAAATCCTGCTGACCGGTGGTGCCGTAGCCCACACGTAGTTTCAGATCAGAGAAAGTTTTGCTGCCTTTCATAAAATCCTCGTCAATTACGCGCCATGCAAATGCACCTGCCGGGAATAAACCCCAACGGTTATCTGGCGAAAATTTAGAGGTACCATCATCCCTTAACGTTGCGGTTAAGATATAGCGGTTTTTGAAAGTATAGTTAGCCCTGCCGAAGAATGAAGCCAGGTAATACTCTGTTTTGTAAGGCGCAGCCGGGTTAAAAACAGTCTGGTTATAATCAGATGATTGTGAGTTACCCTGGGTATAAAAATGCGACCATGAGTAACCGCCTGTAACATCTAAAGAGCTTTCAATTGATTTGAAATCTTTTTTATAGTTCAGGTAAGCATCAAACAGCTGGTTACGGTTGGTAGTGTTGTAGGTAGATCTTTGGCCACCTGCAGGTACGGGGATATAAACCCACTGCGTGCTGTCCCTTACGTTATTGCGGCCAAATGTTTCGGCATAATCATAACCTAAGTTTACGTTAGCATGCAAACCAGATACACCCGGAATTTTATAATCAAACTGCACGTTACCGATACTTCTGCGCGAGGTTGATGTGTTATCGGTTAAATCTAAACGGGCT
>CAHJXH010000095.1 GCA_903644075.1 Sphingobacteriaceae bacterium
CCAGGACTGTTTTTTAAAACATAAAAATGGTCGGAATTTCTTCCGACCATTCGTGTGCAACGCACAGCCTTTTAATTATCTTGTAAATGAAAGGCTATTTAAGCTACAGCCTCTGCTTTGGTTAATTCTAAATCTGGTTTAGATACATCGGTTAATGCAACTTTACCGCGTTCTTTCCGTAAAATACGGTTAAACATAGAGATCTCTTTATCAAACAAAAAGCGGAAGAATAACATCGTCCACGATTTATGGTAGAACAGCGTATCGTAATAGCCCGGGGCCGTTTTTTTAATCTTCGGTAAACGATTCCATGGAATAGACGGGAAATCGTGGTGCTCATTGTGGAAACCTACGTTAAAGGCTACCAGGTTTAAACCTCCATAATAGCTGTAAGTTTCCTGCTCTTCGCTGTGGGTTAAATAGTGCTCCTGGATCCAGCGTGCGCCAAGCGGGTGCAAGCCTACAGAAAATGAGAAGCTCAATAATAAGAACGCGATAGCATGCCAGCCCATGAAGTAGGCTATAGCGGTTACAAACACAATTTGTACCAGGTAATTGGCAGCAACCCATTTATCAAACGCCTTAATTTCTTTTAAGCGGGATAAGCGGGTTAGTTGAAATACAGGAAAAAATAACAACCACAAGGCTTTGCCTAAAAATGAGTTGTTAATTAGTTTCGCTTCCCAGTGGTTCGGTAAATCTGCATCAAGTTCATGCACCCCTTGAAAAGAGTGGTGTTTGATGTGATAATATTCGAACGAGATTGAACTCGGAAAAATCTGCGGAATGTTAGCTATAATACCTGCCCAGCGATTGGCCGAACGATTTTTGAAAAGTAAATGGTGAGCACACTCATGTATTAACACAAACAAAGCATGGTCTGCAAAGGCGCCTAAGCAATAGGCTGCTAAAAATACCACCCACCAGGATTGGTCACGTACCAGCCAAGCCAAAGCAATCATAAAGGCAACCACGCCAATAATAGCAAAAATGGTGTACGGATTTTTGCCGATAAGCTCGCGGATATGCGGGAACTCCTTCAGCATTTTTTTCGTGCGGATACGGTGTGGTTCTGACTCCTCTGAGTAAATGAAATCTGTTTTCTTTATCATAAATTATAGAAATTACCGCAAAATAAACTTTTGTAACTGTGTTTGATGAATTTTTCGTGAAATAAATATTTATAGAAGGTCGAAATTTTACCTCATGTGTTTCGTTATCGTCAAAATTTTATCGTTTGCAGGTTAAAGTTAAACCTCAAATTTGGATTTTTATTGTAGCAAATCTGTTGTATTTGTATGACTACAGAACAGAGGGATAGTTTAAGCTTATATATTTGTATATAATCAATCACACAAAAAACTCATGTATAAATTAAAAGTAATATCAGCTACTGTACGCC
Source organism: Sphingobacteriaceae bacterium (assembly GCA_903644075.1). Lineage (GTDB taxonomy): Bacteria > Bacteroidota > Bacteroidia > Sphingobacteriales > Sphingobacteriaceae > Mucilaginibacter. Next base: position 1,403 of record CAHJXH010000095.1, read on the forward strand.
CGGGCCGTAAAGGACCGCTAATTGGCCAATGGATTACCGACGAAGTTAATAAACACGGCGCTTTTGAAGCTGAGCTTTTAGACTTAGGCGAAGTAAACCTGCCGTTAATGAATGAGGCTATCCATCCCGTAATGCGCAAATACGAGCACGAACACACTAAACAGTGGAGCGCTAAAATTGAAGAGGCCGATGCTTTTATTTTTGTAACTGCCGAGTATGACTACAGCTATCCGGCATCGTTAAAAAATGCTTTGGAATATCTGGTGCACGAATGGGCATTTAAGCCTGCCGGTATGGTAAGTTATTCTATCGGTCCGTTTGCGGGAGTGAGAGCAGTATCGAGTTTGAAAGCTGATTTACTATCATTAAAAGTAGTTTCGATTTCAGAAATGGTGAATATCCCATCGTTAAATGAATTTCTTAACGAAGAAGGCGCCTTTATACCTAACGAACGCATTATAGGCAACGCCAAAATTATGTTAGACCAACTGGTGCGGTGGACTAAAGGCTTAAAAGCCATAAAAGAAGATAAGTAATAAATGGTAAAGGTTGTAGCTTTAAGCTACAACCTTTGTTTCGTTGCGCAGGCGCAACCATAGGGGTATTAATAATATAACCAGTGCAGCACACGAGTACAACACGGTATAGCCAATAATGTGGAAACTGTGATCCGTTACCCCATTATGAAAAAGCGATTTGATCTGCGAGCCCGAAATAATAGCGCCGAGGTAGCCAAAGGTTCTCGATAAACCAAACGACACACCTTTTTGAGCTAGTGGTGCTTCTTTATTTAACAGGGCTTGATTGGCAATAATGTTAATACCTTCGGCAGTACCCATCACCAGTGTAACCAGGAAAATATATACAACGCTGCTCTGCTCGTTTAAGGTAAGCCAGCAAATGCAGGTACCAAGCATAATCAATACGCCCCACAAATTTTGCCTGAAAGCTTTATCGCTTTTAGATACCAGGTAACCCATCAGCATAGCCATCGCCGATTCGGGCAGCATAATTAAACCGGTATTGGCCGGGCTGAAATTCTTAACGGCTTCTAACCACTGCGGCATAGCATAAAGTACCTGGTATAAAACATAAGTAGTTGCCAATGTGCGGATATAAACCAGTAGCAAGGCGGGATTGCCGGCCAGTAGCCTTACATCAATAAATGGCGATTGCTGGCTTCGTTCCCAAAATATCAGGCCGATTAAAAGGGCAATGGGAGGGATGGTAAATAAGAGAGCAAAGTTATCGCCCATCAATACGTACAGTAGCGACAATAAAAATGCGCTGAAGATTACAATCCCTATCACGTCTAATCTTTTAAACAAGCTGATGCTCCGATCGGCCAGGGCTGAGCCATAATCGGGGATAGCCCTCGATAAATAAAGCGCTACCAATACCCAGGGGATATTGATAAAGAAAATTCCACGCCAGCCCAACCATTGCGCCAATAAACCACCCAATACCGGACCCAATACCATGCTGATTTGTGCCGATACTGCGATGATGCCTAAAACTTTGCCAGGTACAGGTTTACCTTCCAAAGCATATTTTTTGCTGATAATTGCCATGGCCGATGGATATGCTGCCGAAGTACCTAGCCCCAGCATAATCCTCGATAAAATAAGGAACGGGAAACTAGGTGCAAAAACACCGATCAAGGCGGCTATCAACACCAAGCCGAAACCCAATAGGTTAATCTTTTTTGCACTAAAAATATCGGCCAGCCGCCCCATAAGCGGCTGGGCAATCATGGCGGTTACGTACAGCGAAGTAATGAGTATAGCGCCTTGCCCTACCGCTACCTTAAATGAATTACATAAGGTAAGCAATGCCGTTGCCAGCATGGTCGAGTTCAGGGGGTTCATCATGGTGCCCAAAACGAGGGGCAGCATAAAGGGGTACGATACTTCTTCTTTCGCTTCGATAGCCATCAATTAATTTTTTTGCAATGTGCTGATTACGTCGGAAGTAGTACCAAGTTCGCCAATACGAGGGAAGATGGTTTTTAAGCTATTTTCGTGGGCAGATAAATGCATATCGGTCATGGCATCTTCTACAAAGGTGATGTTATAGCCATGTTCACTGGCGTTACGGGCGGTGCCTTCAACACCAATACTGGTTGCTACGCCTGCCAATACAATGCCTGTAACGTCTAATTTCTGCAGAATCTCGTGCAGTGCAGTATTGTAAAAAGCATTCCAGGTATTTTTGGTGATCAGGATATCATCAGATTGTACATCCAGCTGAGGCATCAAATCAAAGAACCCGCTTTGCTCCATTGCTATTCTGGCTTGCTCAATGGCTTCTTCGCCTTTTGGCGCGGTCGATTGCTCAACGCGGGCCTGTGTCCATTTAGCACCCAATGGGTTTACGTTCACAAACACAATCGGCAGGTTTTTGCTGCGGAAAGCTTTAATCAGTTCTATTGATTTCTCCAAAACCTGTTCAGTCGGGTGGGCCGTAGGTAAGCCCATAATTCCTTTTTGAAGGTCAATTAATACCAGCGCGGTTTTAGTGTCAATTGCAGTTATCATATTATTTATTTTAAGGGGTTATTATTTATAGTCAGCCAGTTTATTCATTAGCATCACTGCGTCTTGCAGTGTTTTCTTTTCGGCAGCGGATAGGTTTTGCTCAATAGCGTTGTCCATCCATTCGTCGCGTTCGTAGCGGGTTTGTTCAACCATCTGCCTGCCGAAATCCGTTAATGAGATGGCTACTTTTCTTTTATCAGTTTCCGAAGGCGTTTTGGTGATGATCTCTAATTCTTCGAGATGTGTGATGATCTGCGACATGGACTGTGCTTTCACCATTGTTGCTTCGGCCAATTCCGAAGGATACATCGAGCCATTGGTATACAAATAAGATAGGGTAGTAATCTCAGTCAATGAAAGATTATCTGCCGACTTTACTTCCCGTCTAAGCCGTTTATGCATTCGGGACACAATGTCTCTGAGTGATGATGCCAGTTCGCTATTTTTCATAACTAATAAGGTAAACTACTAAGTTTACCTTACAAAATTACGAATTTTTTAAAGAGAACTAAAAATAAAAAGCCCGGAATATTTATTCCGGGCTGATGAGATGACAATGAGATGTTGGTTTTGCTTATCAATAGTTATCCACCTTATTAAAGTATGTGATTAGCAGTGGCATCGCAGTCCCCCTTTTTGAGTTACCGCATACTCCAATTTTTAATCTGCTACAATTTATACCCCTTATGAAAGGCAGCAGCATTAGCAGTGCCTTTGCATTCCCCTTTTGAAGGGGAAAACTACTGTCAGTGCAATTTGCAGCAACGCTAATAAGGGGTAGAAATTTAGGCGAACAATAAGAAAGGGGAATAATTGAGATTTATTCCCCCAATATTTCATCAACTATACCAAACTCTTTAGCTTCTGAGCCGATCATCCAAAAATCACGGTCTGATACCTCGTGGATCTTTTCATAAGTTTGGCCGCTATGCTCGGAAATGATGGTGTAGATTTCCTTTTTAATTTTTAATACTTCGCGGGCTGTGATCTCGATATCAGAGGCCTGGCCCTGCACGCCGCCTAATGGCTGGTGCAGCATTACTCTCGAGTGTTTTAAGGCCGCACGTTTACCCGGTGCACCGGCGCAAAGCAATACCGAAGCCATGGATGCAGCCAGGCCTGTGCAAATCGTTGCTACATCTGGTTTAACAAATTGCATAGTATCATAAATACCAAAGCCCGCATAAACAGAACCACCCGGCGAATTGATATAGATCTGGATATCCCGCTTCTCATCTATCGATTGCAGAAATAGTAGTTGCGCCTGGATAATATTAGCCATTTGGTCTTCTATCGCGGTACCCATGAAGATAATCCTGTCCATCATCAGGCGCGAGAATACGTCCATTTGAGTGATATTTAACTGGCGCTCTTCCATAATATGCGGCGTCATGGCCATGGGGGTAAAGGCGGTATTTACCTGTGCGATGAAACGGTCTACATGTAAACTTTGGACATGGCGATGCCCCACCGCGTATTTGCGGAACTCATTTTTATCGGTATACATAAATTGTTTGGTTACTTTTTAAAGAGGCTCAGTATTTTATCAACGAATGTTCGATGCGTCGTATCACTGAATAGTTGCTGATGCACAGCTTCAATTTCGGCCTTTAATTGTTTACGGCCATATTGCTGTACAAGAGAGTAGGTGCGTTGCTGCAAAAGTACATTGCCACGCAAATTAGTATCCAATATCATTTTGGCTTCGAAGAGTAAAGTATCTTCCGGAGGGCTTAGCCTCAACAGATGATCCTCAATCTGTTTAAGCTCATTTAAGGAAGTCCTCATAAGTCAATGATTTTTGTTTAACAGTATCGCGTACTTTTTCCAGGCATTTGTATTTCTGTACCGTGGCCGAGTGAATGCTGGTATAGCCAAACAGATCGGCCAATTTTTTTACTGGCAGGTTGTCGTAGTAAAAGGCCTTTAATATATTCATGCACTTTTGCCCGGCAGTTTCGAGGTAGTATAGCAGTTTTTCTACAGCGGGTTCATTGGCATCTTCAACAGCTGTATCTATATCGGCGCTGTCGAAAGGTACATTCGATCTGTCTTCGCGATATTTTTGCAGCCATAGGTTTTTAGTGATACCTAAGAGATAAGCTTTTTCATTAACATGAATGGCAATTTGATTGTTTACGGCCTTCTCATAATAAATTACCAGCGCATCCTGAAAAATGTCTTTAGCTTCATCAAAGCTGCCGCCCATTTTACTGATGTACTTTGCCGCAGCGGGGAATGCCTTTTGATATAATGCTATAAAAAGTGCTTCGCGGGTTGCTTTGGTATTTCCGGAAATCATTAATGCTTCCATAACTAATGCTTTTAATAACAAGTGTAAGTTACCGGCAATATATCACCCGTAAAATTAAGATTTATTTATTAATCATTTTTACGAGGGTAAATGTCAGCTTCTTACCTCTATAATATAAAGAATATTGAACATTTGTGTTCGGGAAGTTTTAAATTTGAAATACAATCATCTACCCTTAAATAACTTACAAATTGAATTTCTCATCTACTTCCATATCAAGCTATATTCTTAAAATCATCCCTGGCGTTTTTGTGCTCTTAAGCTGGTCACAACTAAAAGCGCAGGAGAATTTTAAAGGTTTAGAACCGCTATTTACTTTACCAAAAAGTTATGTAGTACAACATACGGATGCCGTTTTGAAAATTGATGGTAACCTTGATGAAGCTGCCTGGCAAAAGGCCCCGTGGACTGATGATTTTGTTGATATTGAAGGTAGCTTAAAACCTTTACCGGCTCTGCGTACCCAGGTGAAAATGCTATGGAACGATTCGACCTTGTTTATTGCTGCCAAATTACAGGAGCCCAATATATGGGCAACACAAACCCATCACGATGATATTATTTTTAAAGATAATGATTTCGAGGTGTTCATCGATCCGGGTAATACAACACATCAATACACAGAAATAGAGGTAAATGCTATTAACAAGATCTTCGATCTGTTTTTGCCAAAACCTTATCGTAACCAGGGCAACCCTTTTATAGGCTGGGATGTTACCGGTTTGCAATCAGCTGTGAAAACTGATGGTACATTGAACAATGCGGCTGATGAAGATAAAGGTTGGACGGTTGAAATGGCCATTCCACTAAAATCGATACATGCCGGCTTTGCATGGGCGCTTAAGGAAGGCGAGCTATGGCGTATCAATTTTTCGCGGGTAGAGTGGGATACCAAAGTTGTAAATGGCAAATACGTAAAGCTTACCGATGCCAAGGGCAAAAACCTGCCCGAGCATAATTGGGTATGGTCGCCTCAAGGAGTAATTAACATGCATTACCCCGAGCGCTGGGGTTATTTGCAATTCACACGGACAGATAACACTGTATTTACTCTGCCAGATGAAGAATTGCAGCGCCAGCATTTATGGCTGATCTATTATCGCCAGAAAGATTACCGGGAGAAAAATGGAAAATATGCGCTTACCCTGAATGATCTGGGCATAAACCCAAAACAGACTGTTAAAGGGAAGAATATTCAGTTAACAATGCAGGCCACAGAACGCCAGTTTACTGCAACAGTTGTTGCTGGTGGCGGGGATCAAATATCGATTAACGATGAGGGACTCATCAAAATAAATAAATAAAAAGCCGCCCATTTACCGGGCAGCTTTTACTTATTAATTGATGTTGGTTTTAGGTTGATTATATTTTGGGCGTAGCAGCAACAGGTTTCATAACCAGGCCTTGTGATGGCACCCATTTATCATACTCCATGTACTTGGCAATTTGTTCGGCAACATCGCGGCCGCGCACTTTTTCTACCAAATGCAATGCACCATCTATCCCTGCCGAAATACCTGCTGTGGTTATTACTTTACCGTTATCAACAAACCGCACATTCGATAGTACTTTTGCTTTGGGTACGTCTTTTTGTAAACCATCAATACTTTCGTGAAATGTGGTTACAGTTAAGCCATCGAGCAAGCCTGCCTTGCCTAAAATAAATGCGCCCGTACAAACCGAAAAATAGTATTGTGGTTTAGGTGCGTTTTGCAACCATTTAATTACCGACGGCTCTTTAACAGCATTCCACGCACTGCCACCAAAAAAGGCAAGGATATCAGCTGCCGGTGCATCATCAATACTGTATTGAGGTGTGATTTTTAAAACGCCTTGCGCAACAATGGGATCTTTGGTTTTGGATACCACGGCTACATCAAAGCCGGCGTACGAGAATACTTCCATTGGTCCGGCAAAATCTAAAACTTCTACGCCATCCTGCAGGTAGAAAAGTACTTTCAATCTTTTTAGGTTCATGTTTTTTTCGTGAGTGGCTACATTTTGTAAAGTAAGTGTCATTCCGCAGTGCGGACATTTGCCGGGTTTATCAAAAGCAATCTTATCACATTCGTTACCACAGGGATCACAGAAATAAGCTGTTTTAGCGGGGGCTTGGGTTTTAGTTTTGCTTTGCGGAAAAGCGGGCAGTGTTATAATTATACACAGCAGAATTAATAAATAGCGAAATAAGATAGTTTTCATAGCTAATAGTTTGCATCAAAACTACGTGCTATGAAATACCGAAAAAGGACAATAATGTGCAGTATCAGGCCATTATTTCTGATGAGTCAAATGCTGGTTATTGAGTAATTGCCGCAGGCTGTTTACGCTTTTTAAGCCACAATGCAGTGCTGTGGCTTGTAAGGAATGCCCTTCATTGATTAATTGCTCTGCGCGTTCGGTACGTAGCTTGTCTAAATATTCGCCAATGGTAATTTGGGTAGTTTTCTTGAACGAACGTGTGAGGTTACGGGGGCTCATGTTTACTTCGGCAGCCAGTTCCTCGATAGAAAGCTTACGATCGAGCGATTGCGATAGAATATCCTGCACATGATGGATCCGGTCATCCAAATGGTTACGGTATTGGGTGAAAACGCTTAGCTGCGGATCGTCGATGGTCCGACGGAAATAGATTACCACTTCTTTGGCAATCTGCGCAGCAAAGTGTGCTCCCCAGATCTGCTCAATCAGATATAAGGCCAGGTCGATACCTGATGACACGCCTGCGCTGGTGTAAATATGATCTTCCTGTACAAATAAGCGGTTGGTTTGTAACAGGGCTTTAGGGTGAAGCTGCTTAAAACGTTCGGCATATTTCCAGTGGGTGGTGAATTCGCGGTTGTCTAATAACCCGGCGGCGGCCAGCAAAAAGGTACCGGTGCATACCGAACAGATAATTACCCCTTTTTGATGCTGTGCTTTTAACCAATATTGGAAGGATCGGGTGGCCTCAATAAATTGATTGTCGAGCAGTAGTGTACTATCTAATCCGGGTACAAATACCAGATCGCCAGGATTTAACGTAAGCTGATCAAAGGGTGTTAACTGGTGAAAGGCCAAGGCGCTGCTGCTTACAGACTCGCTCTGATTGGTAATAATGCTGCTGAAAAGGGATGTTACCGGGGCGCCATAACAGGCGGCTTCATAAAAAATATGTGCGGGGCCGGTAATATCAAGCAAATGCACTTTGGGGGGTATCATAAACACCGCCTGTAATGAAGTTTCAGTTTGAATTTTCGACCCGTTCACTATAAAGAATTTATAATCCACTCTTTGAAATTTTCAACAGTATAAAAAATATAATCTGGTTGCAGGGGTATTAATTCCGCAGCATTGGTGGTATCAGCCCAAGCTGCCGCAGCTATTGGAATGCCAATTTCTTTACAATATCTGATGTCGCTTGGTGCGTCGCCTACGTATAAGCTTTCCTGCGCTGTAACATTTAATCTTTCTAATACCTTCCGGATACCATTAACCTTATTTGGGCCATCTGGAGAGCCGGTTTCTAATAGCTCAAAATAGGGCTCAATACCAAATTGCATTAACGAAACTTGGGTACTTTGCGGCCCTTTGCCGGTTACCATGGCCAGTTGTATACCTTTATGATGTAATAACTCCAACAATTCCTTAATCCCCGGAAAAACTACCGGGCAGGTATAATGCAAGTTTTGGTAGTGATAAAGATAATCCTTAACCCCCTGTTCCTCATGGTGAGGAATGAGTTTGCTGATGGTTCCTTCTTCTGACGGGCCAAAGGTGGCGATGATTTCCTCATCACTAAGTGTTTTGCCTAATAAAGGTTCTATACTTTTTTTAAATGCCGCAATGCAAAGGGGCAATGTATTGGCAATTGTTCCATCCAGGTCAAATATTACAGATCTTAATTTCATAGCGAAAAAACAAAGCTATTATTCTCTCTTTGCAAATCGGCTTAATTTTTTTCAATTTATGTAGAAATAAAAAAGCGACCTTTTTAAGGAACGCCTTTGAAAAAATTATACAAGGTTTGGATAGGAAAAATTTTTATTCGCTTCTGAGGCTTTTTACCGGATTAGCCATTGCCGCTTTAATGGCCTGGAAACTTACAGTTAGTATGGTGATCAATAGGATAGAAGTCCCGGAAATTAAAAATACACCCGGGCCGATGCTGATGCGGTAAGCAAAACCCTGTAGCCATTGATACATCATCCACCAAGCTATCGGGAAGGCAATAGCTACAGCGATGAGTACCAGCTTTAGGAAATCTTTAGCAAGCATAATGGTGATGCCATTTATAGAAGCGCCAATTACCTTGCGTACACCAATTTCTTTCTGGCGTTTCTGCGCTGTGAAGGCCACCAACCCAAACAAGCCGAGGCACGAGATCAGGATAGCCAGGAAAGAAAAGTAACGGGCGAGGGTAGAAACCCGCGTTTCGGTTTCGTATTGTTTTTGATAAGCTTCATCCAAAAAGTTATATGAGAATGGGAAGCCGGGGTTAAAACTTTCGTACAAATGTTGGATGCGTGCAATAGTTTCTTTTTGCTGAGCGCCTTTTATGCGCACCATGATTTTAAACCAGGGGCTTTTGCCACCGGCTAAACCAATAAACGAAGGTGTAACTGCCTGATGTAATGATTCGTAATGGAAATCTTTCACCACGCCGATAACCTGTAATGGTTGGTTAAATATCTTTATGGTTTTGCCTACCGGGTTTGTGAGGTGCATGGCTGCAACAGCAGTTTCATTTAACAAAACCTTATTGCCTTCATCGCCATAGTTTTTAGAGAATGCCCTGCCCGATGCCATTTGCATGCCCATGGTCTCTATAAAGTTGTAGCCGCCATAAAAGCCTTCAAAGTAAGTTTTTTGGTCGTTGTTGCCTTCCCAGGCTACTACTGCTGTGCCATAGTTTCGGCCTACTATATTGTGCTGGGTAAAGCTGGCATCAATAACGCCGGGTATAGTGCGTAGTTCGGCTGTAAAGGTTTCTTCATTACCCTGAAGCTTGCCTTCGGAATCAAACCTGATCACATTGTCTTTATTATAGCCGGGCGTGGTTGATTGTATGTATTGGATCTGCTTGTAAACCACCAGTACAGCTACAATTAGCACAACCGAAAGCGTAAATTGAAATACCACCAGCCCTTTACGTGCCAGCAATTCTGCAAATGATGAATTGAATTTACCTTTCAGAATGGCTAAAGGTTTAAATTTAGACAGGTACAAGGCCGGATAACTCCCTGCGGCAAAGCCTGTGAATAGGGTGATACCAATCAGCATCAGTATTACTTGAAGATCGAAATGTAGTTTAATGTCTTTACCGGTTAACTGGTTAAACTGGGGCAACAGTAGCCATGTAATTCCAATAGCAATAATCATGGTGAAGACGGCCATCAATAAAGACTCGGACAGAAACTGAATAATCAGTTGGCTACGCGGTGCACCAACTACTTTTTTAATACCAACCTCTTTCATCCTTCCGGAAGCTTTGGCGGTAGAAAGGTTCATGAAGTTAATGCAGGCGATGATCAATATAAATATGGCAACCAGGGAGAAGAGTTTAACGTATTCGGCACGGCCGCTTACCCGCGACCCATGGATGAAGGTATTTTGCAGATAGTTGTCAGAAAAACGACTGACAAAAGCTGTCCTGGTTGTGTCTCCATTATTTTTAGTGATCAGATTGGCGATCTTTTTATTGAAGGCGTTTATGTCTGTGCCCTTTTTCAGCATCACAAAATTATGCGGCCCGCCATTCATCCATGATTTCACCCATTGCTGGCCGGGAACATCAGCCAGGTAATCGAACGATAGCGTAAAATCAAATTGTTGCGATGAATGCACTGGTAGTTTTTCAAATACACCCGATACATAAAAGTATTTATCCTGCTGAAACTTGATGGGTTTGCCAATTGCATTTTCAGTGGTGTTGAAAAGCTTCCGGGCTAATTCATCAGATATAACAATGCCATTTTTATCGTTAAGCACTTTACCGCTCTCGCCCTGTAGCATTTTGAAGGAGAATATCTTGAAATAATCCTTCCCCGCATATTGCCCAACGGCTTTAATGTTTTTATCGCCATTGCTTAAAGTGAATTTCTGAAACCAATCTGGCGGGGCAATTGCCGCAGCATATTGCACTTCAGAATTCTGCAGTTTTAATATTTCGCTCACCATGCCCGATGATTCATCTGTTAATTGCTGGTTACCGCCTTTGCGATGTTCCATTACCTGGTAAATCTGGTCGTCTTTGTCAAAAAACTTGTCGTAGCTCACCTCATCGTGCACCCACAAATAAATAAGCAGGGTACAGGCTAAGCCGGCCGAAAGGCCCAACACATTTAGCAGTGTAAATTGCTTGTCTTTGATGAGATTACGCCAAGCAATTTTCAGGTAATTCTTGATCATAGTACTGCGCTTTAAGAAAAATGAAATTGGATTTTACAGGGTATATGTTTAAATATTATGCCTTTTTTGTATATTATTGATAATGAGGATTTTGTTTTGTTGTTGATGTTTTAATTGTATCGAAACCGAACAGTTAAACGTTCGCTTTTAGCATTTTTATATATTTTGGTTTGTGGAATATTATTTAATCTAAATTTAATATTAATAATATATTTTTTATCGTCGATAAATATTATTGAGCAATAGTTTATTGCATAGATAGTTGCTTTAATAAATTATATGTGTCTTTTTATGCCGCTTAGATGTTTAAAATTATCTTATTATTTTTTATATAATAAGATGTTAATAAGAGTAACTTAGATTGTTGGTATAGCTAATCTTACATTATGGAAAAGAAATCGAATGTTAAACTGGCTGGTAGTTATAAGGCATTACCCCAGGCCCAAAAGCTCAAAGAAGCAGATCAGGAACAGACCGTTGAGGTAACAGTGCGATTGCGCCGTAAAAAGAAATTACCTGCCGATGCTATAATGGGTAAGCACCTTACCCGTGAAGAATATGAAACCGGTTACTCGGCCGAACAAAGCGATGCCGACAAGGTTGAAGCCTTTGCCCATGCCCATAATTTAACCACAGTTGATGTTAACCTGGCTCGCCGAAGCGTAATCCTCAGCGGTAAGATCAGCGATTTACAAACTGCTTTTAATGTTACCGTTAAAACTTACAGAAAAGGATCAATCAATTACCGTACTTTAACTGGTGAAATCCATGTGCCCGATGATTTGAAGGATATTGTTGCCGGTGTGTTTGGGTTGGATAATCACCCAATTGCACGGCCAATGTTCCAAACTCCCAAAGGAGGGATCGTTTCTCATGCGGCATCACCACAATCATTTACACCAAATCAGTTGGCCAAAATTTACGGTTTTCCAACGGGGGTAACCGGCAAAGGCCAGTGTATAGCCATCATTGAGTTAGGTGGGGGTTTTAGAACTACCGATATTACCAATTACTTTAAAGGCTTAAAAATTACTACACCCATAGTAAAAGCGATTGCCGTTGATGGCGGCAAAAATAGCCCATCAACAGCCAATGGCGCCGATGGTGAAGTGATGCTGGATATTGAAGTGGCGAGTGCTGTTGCCCCGGGCGCAACGCTAGCTGTATATTTTACCCCCAATACAGATAAAGGCTTTTTGGATGCCATAACCAAAGCCATTCATGATACGCAGAACAAACCATCAGTAATATCAATCAGCTGGGGTTCAGCCGAGGTTAACTGGACTCAGCAGGCTTTAGATAATTTTAACGAGTCATTTAAAACGGCATCAGCACTGGGTGTTACCATCTGTGTAGCTGCCGGCGACAGCGGCTCGCGCGATGACGAAACCGATGGTAAGGTACATGTTGATTTCCCGGCCTCGAGCCCTTATGTACTGGCATGCGGTGGTACCAAACTAACCGTAAACAATAATAAAATTACAAATGAGGTGGTATGGCACGAATCTACCAGCTCTGCCTCAGGCGGTGGTGTAAGCAACTATTTCCCACTGCCCGATTATCAGGCTAAAGCTAATGTGCCCCTCGCGCTCGATACCAAATTTAAAGGCCGTGGCCTGCCCGATGTAGCCGGTAATGCCGACCCTAATACAGGTTACCAGGTGTTGGTTGATGGGCAGCAAATGGTTATAGGCGGCACAAGCGCAGTGGCTCCCCTGATGGCTGGTTTAATAGCGTTACTTAACGAGCAGAAAAAGAAGCCCGCCGGGTTCATTAACCCAACCCTGTACTCAACACCTAATTTATGCCGCGATATTACTTCAGGCGATAATAAAACCACCAGTGAAAAAACAGGATATACCGCCGCCATTGGCTGGGATGCTTGTACCGGCTGGGGGGTATTATCAAAATTATAGTTACCGATATTTAAATATTAGTATTGGCAAGCCCTGCATATTAAATTATGCGGGGCTTACCGTTTTATAAGTTCTGAACGGTTAAATCAATAAACTAATAAATTTAAATTGTGTGATTAACATTTATTCATAACTTAGCGTAAGCAGTAAATCTCAATGCTGCTAAACCAATTATAAATATCTTTTATGCGTGCTAAGGGTTTACTTTTAATGGCAATACTTGTCATTTTGCGATATGGGGTACATGCGCAAAGTAACTTATATCAGTTCTCTCATTTAGATATAAATAATGGGTTATCGAGTAATCAGATCAACTGCATTTTTAAAGATTCGAAGGGGTTTATGTGGTTTGGTACCACATCGGGGCTTAACAGGTACGATGGGTATAGGTTCAGGGTATTTAAAAGCATCAGTAAAGACACCAGTTCTATTTCAGATAATTTCGTTTCGCGCATTTACGAAGGCCCGGGTAAAAAAATGTGGGTATACACCCATAACAACTACAGTATTTATAACCCCGAAACCGAAAAATTCTCAAATAATATCAATAGCGAATTAGCCCGGCTTCAGATATTATCTAACGATCTGGGCTTTATCAAAAAAGATACAAAAGGTAATTATTGGTTTGCTACTAACGACAAAGGGATCTATTGTTATCACGAAAAAAGCAATACTACCACTTATTATAGCCAGTCGTTTACGTCAAAACCGGCACTGCACTCTAATTGGGTTATGGATATTGCCGATTGTGGTAACGGCGTAGTTTGGTTGATATATAGCGATGGCGTTCTTGAAAAATTAGATGTCGTAAATCATAAAATTATCGACAGGGCTGCATTACCTGCTTCTATATGTCAGAATAAGGTGCCTGTACAGTTTTCGCTCAAGCTGGATAATAATCAAAAGGTTTGGATCTGGGCTAATAATAAGCCGGTAGGAGTTTACTCCTATGACATGCAGGCAAAAACGCTGAAGCATTATTCTAAAGAGACTCCGGGAAGCTTGCTCAACTCTAACATTATTAACAGCGTTATTATTGGCGATGATAACAAAATATGGATAGGCACAGACCACGGCGGTATTAACGTGGTAGACCCCAAAAATGATAAAGTAACTTACGTTTTACCACATGAGGACGATCCTAAATCGTTAATGGGCAATAATGTGGTGTTGTATAAAGACCAGGATGGTATTATCTGGGCGGGTACTTACAAACAGGGTATCAGTTATTATCATAAGGGGATATTTCAGTTTCCTTTAATAAGGCACTTTCCGTCAGATAAAGCAAGTTTGCCGGCCGAAGATGTTGACTGTTTTGAACAGGATCGCAAAGGCAATTTATGGGTGGGTACCAATGGCGGCGGTTTAATTTATTACGATCAAACCACGCATCAGTTTACTAACTATAAACACAACCCCAATAATACCAACAGTTTAGCAGGCGATGTAGTAGTTAGCTTGTGTATTGACCATGAAGGGAAGCTTTGGATAGGTACTTATTTTGGCGGCCTCGATTGCTTTGACGGTAAAACCTTTACCCACTATAAACAGGACGATAAAGTTGCAGGTACCATATCGGATGATCGTATTTATACCATTTTTGAAGATAAGCAATACAATATGTGGATTGGCACTTTTGCGGGTGGTATTAATATATTCAATCGCAAAACCCGATCGTTTTCCACTCCTTACAATAAAGCTTTAAATTCAAAATACATAGGTGTACTTTACCCGGATAATGAAGGTAATGTTTGGGTAGGAGA
>CAHJXH010000096.1 GCA_903644075.1 Sphingobacteriaceae bacterium
CTACTCCCTTTAATAAGGGGTAGAAATGACAGCAGGTTAAAAGATGTGGTACACCGTAGCTTCAAAAGGGGAATGCAGCGACATGCTAATACCAACAACGTTCATAAGGGTAGAAATTAAAGTAATTTCAAACTTGTGGGTACACGGTAGTTCCCTTCGGGAGGGTTAGGGAGGGGTTAATACTTAATCCCCACTTTCATCAACAAAAAATGCAGTAACCATATCGGCCCGATGAGCAGAAACTTAATATCATCAAAAAACGAAGGTTTCTTCCCTTCAATTTTATGGCCGATGAACTGCCCAACCCACGATAATACAAATATGGCCAGGCAACTTTGCCAGAGCATCGGTCCGCCGGCGTGCTGCCAGTTAAGCAGAGCCAATATGGCATAAACAAATAACACGATCAACAGCAGCATAAAACCCGCCAGCACCGGCGATAGTTTAAAGTAATAGTACACCGCAAACGCAATCAGGAACAAGGCCCAGCTTACATAACCATTAAGCCCACCCAAAAAGCCGAGGTACGGAAACGGTATTGACCAGATAAGGCCCACCAAGCTAAACACAATCAAAGGCACGCAGATCCAATGGATCAGCTCGTTCTTTGAGTTCTGATGGCTTTCGGCATATTTGTCAAAATAAACATCAACCAGTTTAGGGTGCATATTTTGTTTCATGAAGTTTATAATTGGTAATATGAAGTTAAGGATTTTTGGGGAGACGAAAGAGAAAGCATTCTCTGTCAATACATTTACCAAAGAATAGCAATATGTATCAAAACATCTGCCAGCGACGTCTGTACTTAAGGCGTGCAAAAGCACACCCCGAAACTAAAAACTTTATGAAAAACTACAAATTGTTAAGCTTTGCTGCACTACTCGCACTGGCAGCATGTAATGTTAATTCTAAAACAACCAGTAACACAACAGATTCGATCCCGCACGCCGATACTGCAAAAACTACCGGGAAAGCCCTGTTCGTAAATATGCAGATCAAAGACACCATTAACGTTGGCGACTCTCTATTGCTCAGATTCACGGTACACAACCCTGCCGACAGCGCACAGCATTTTTGCAAATGGCATACGCCATTTGAACCCTTATTAAGCAAATACCTGGAAGTAAAAAATGAAGCCGGTACAGAAGCCGATTACCGCGGCGCGATGGCTAAAAGAATTATGCCGCCACCTGCCAGCAGCTACCTTAAAGTTAACCCTAAAGACAGCCTAACTTCTACTGCCGATCTGCTAAAGGCCTTCGCCATCAGTACACCCGGTAAATACACTATTACTTATGTTGGGCAAAACATGAGTGGTTTGGTAAGTAACCAAACGGTGTCGTTTGTTTATTTGAAGAAGTAATTTATTTATCTCCGCTGGTTTCTCTGCAGGTGACCCAGCGGGGATAAACTTCGTCTTCTTATTAAGGCATTGCCGTTGGAACCAAACTTGTGGCGCTATCAAGGCACTCCCTATCTACAGGGCAAAGCTCATGACTCTCTACAACCTTCTGCTCTAACATATCAGAAAAAAATAATATATTACGGGGATGAAATACCTGGAAAAAATTCAAGGTCTGCTCCCGGTAGGTTATTTATATCTTATCCTTTTGGGCCTTTTAAAAGAAGGGGTAATGTATTACCAACTGGGGCTAAACGTATTAAAATATTCATCGCTTACAGATATCTTAATCAGTCCCATTTCAGACCTGTCTTCAAGCCCCGCATTGATCATTCTCGTTATTTCTGTTTGCGTTTTATTCTTCATCTTTCAAACACTTTTAGTTAAAAACAGCCATAAAAACTGGGCACAAAAAATATTAGGGAAAGATAGATTTAACCCCAACACTGATAAAAAAGAAATAAAAAGTTTCATTTTCCCATTTTTTGCACTACTGCTTGCATTTGAACTATTGTCGATATTTGTTGGCAGGCATAGGAGAAGGCAATACCGTATCACAAAAAATCATCAAAAACAATTTTGTGTGTAATTATAAGCTGAGTTTTAATTCAGGCAGATCTGCAGAGGCATATGTATTTGACTCCAACAGCGCTTATTATTTTTATGTAATAAAAGGAAATAAAAATATTATGATAGCACCGGTGGGGACAATAAGTAGTCTTGAATTAATAAATAATAAAAAACTATAATGGCAAAGAAAGAACTAAGGGACCTCAGTAACGAAGAATTACTTACAAACGAAAAAAAGATGAAAGCAATCACTTTAGTTTTTGCCGTGCTTTTGATTTTTTTGTTTTCCTCAATCATATTGTTGACCGTAAAAAAAGGTTTCAGTGTATTAATAGTTACTCCGATTGCTTTATTCCCCTTATTAATTATAATGCTGAACAATTGGAATGATCTAAAAAAAGAAATAAAGCTTAGAAACTTGTAATAGTATAATCAAGTTAGCGTGGCAATCCCCCGACCTACAGAGCCGCTACTTTAATATAACACAATCCTATTTCCATTTAGTCTTCGAAGGGTCTCTCGGAGAGGACCCTGCGCAAACAGGACAAGTGTAAAACTACCATTCTAACACCCGATAATCTTTGATCACAACATTTGGATGTGATTGCCCATCGATATAATAGGCAGCACTACTGTGCGGGTAACTTGTATATTCGGCACACAAATTCCATTTGCCGCTAACTGGATTATGATGTATGTAATCCAACTTCTGATATAGAAAATCTGTTGTATAAACCGTTTTTGCATCAAAAGAAGGCTTAAAGACTTTGTGTAGCTGGCCTTTCAACTTTTCTTTTTCAGAACATCCGGCCGACAGCTGATTTAATACATCCGCCAAATTAGCATGCTTTAATCGCTTAACAATTTCATACGCCATAAATCGCTTTCCATTACTTATTACTGTATTAAGATTTACTTTGTCGTCCTCAAGATAAAACAGGCAATGTACATGATTAGGCATAATTACAAACGCAGACGTGTGGATATTGTATTTCTGTGCGATAAGATTAAACCAATTATACAGCAGATCATATGATTGCGTAATATCAAATAAAGG
The DNA here is from genome assembly GCA_903644075.1 of Sphingobacteriaceae bacterium. Lineage (GTDB taxonomy): Bacteria > Bacteroidota > Bacteroidia > Sphingobacteriales > Sphingobacteriaceae > Mucilaginibacter. Next base: position 3,030 of record CAHJXH010000096.1, read on the forward strand.
CAACCAGTTGTAACAGGTAAATGTGATGAACCACATCGGGTGGGTTATTTCATGCTGGGTTCGAACGGACATAAAATAAATATAGCAGATTTACTTGAAGTAGAGTAAGGCGCAGAACGCAGGGTCCTCTCCGAGAGACCCTGCTGGGACAGGAAATCATGAATGAGTCTGCCCAACTTCAATAATATCTTTTTGGTCGATTCCTATTTGCTTATATAATTGAAAGGATATTGAGGCAATTATTTCCAAATTCCTTTTTCCCAATTCCGGCGTAACTTGAATCTCTATTAAATCACTATTCCCCTTTCGAGGGAATAGTGATTTAATAATAGCCAGCCTGATCGGATGACTAATTATTTTAATATACTGTTTATCCACGGCATTAAAAGTATTGTTTGAATGCGTCATTTTATTTCTAACAAATTCGAGTACGTTTATATAATCCTTATAATTCCTTTTTGAATTATTTTCAATTAAAGCCTTTTTAAATTTAGGATAGACCTTGTATAGATATTCCAAATAATCTACGTTTCTCATGCTCCTATCCAAAAACTTGTTGGATATTTCCTCTTTAGATAATAGTTTAATAGACGCTGGTAGTTCTTTATTATTTAAAAATGTGATTATAGCACAGTCTTTCAAAAAAGTCGCGAATGCTTCAAGTCCTTGTGACACAGAATAAGTTGCTTCACGATTTAGCAAAAGTTTCATCTCATAATGAAAATTACTGTCAGTAACTACATATTGCTTCTCTGTACTTTTTGAACTTATACAACGGTCCTCAAAGTGGGTAATGTCATGGAACGTTAAAGTAGAAGCTTCCAAATACCTAAAAGGAATTTCTTCACTTATAGGAATATTTTGAATGTCATTGTTTACTTTATCAATATGCACATTTAATATATTCTCAATATGGGATAATGTACCATACAACTTTGTTAGTCTTGTCAAGACAAAATTATAAGATTCACGAACCTCCCCCATTAAACCCATGTCAAACGCTTCCATTTTTCAATAAATATTATCCAAATATATTAATCTATAGAATGAATTACCCCAACACCCTACCCACCGTAGTACGCGAAATACCCAACCTCACTCCAATCTGCCTATTAGAAATACCCTGATGAGCCAGGTTAATAATCTGCATCCGCAATTCCTCAGTCATCACAAACGGCGTGGCGAATAAATGGTTTTGCTCATGGCCGTGGCCGCAGGGCGAAAATTGAATAAAATTATCCTGCCGTTCGAGTTTAAAGAGGCATACCCGCTCTTCGCCATACAACTCGGCTACGTTGCGTTGTTTAATTTGCTTGAGGTAGCGCATTTCGGTGTCCTGGCTGCTGCGGCCTATGGCAAATGCACTGTCGCAAAAGTTAATCAGCATTTTGCTGCCCTGCATATCGTTATTAGTAATTGGTTTGGCCGGGTTGCGCTTGGGCGTATGCGCCAGCACCAGGATAGAGAGGTTGTACTTACTTTTCAGCATTTTTAAAAACTTCATTACGGCCAGGGCATCGCGGGCGCGCTCGGTTTCGCGGCTTAAAAAGGTAAGGTTATCGATAATCAGCACATTGGCTTTGGTGCTTTTGATGGTTTCTTCGATGATGAAATGGATGCGGTCGAGGTAGTTGCGTACATCGCTCGCGGCGGCATTAAGTTCGGCACGGAAAAAGTTGGGGCTAAATTTATAGGCGTGGTGCATGCCGGTATACCGGGCTTCGAACTGGGCCGCGCTTTGCTCAAAATCAAAATAAACTACCGTAGCAGGTGGCAATTGTAATTGGTATTGGCCAATGGGGTTACCGGTGCAAAGGCTGTTGCCCAACTGTACAGCGAGGATCGATTTGCCTACGTTGGTATCGGCAAACATAATGCACAATTCGTTCTCGAACCAAAAGTTATCGAACAGCATTTTGGGTTTAACGGGTTTAACATTCAGCAGCCATTCATTGGCACGGCGAACCGAGATCAGGTCGTCGGCACAATCATAAGCCGATTCGGTAAACTTTGCCTGGGTGGCGGGCCGGTTATTGGCCACACTTTCGCGCGCCATCTGGCGGATCATTTCAATTTCTTTGGGTCGTTCAAAATAAATCATATCGTTGTAGGTTAAGCAGCAGTTTTAGAGTGCAGCGGCAGTAAGCCATATTCTATCATTCACTCCTTCTATCATTCAATCATTGTCTGTTCTCTACAAATAAAAACTATCTATTTTAAACTTTTCGTGACACAAGTGCGTCACAAAAAATGACTTTAACGTTAGTAAAAGTGGCACAAAGCATTAATGTAAAATCAGACTATTTATCCATATAATTACTTAAATATCAGTTAAATAAATATATACCATTTGGTATAATACATACTTTTAAGTCTGCAAAGTGGCACAGGTGGCACACGTGGCACGTGCCAATTTTCTGCTTAAAAATATGTAACCTGCAAATCCCTTTGATTTTCTTGTAATCCAAAATTTTAAAACGGATATTTGAGCCTCTCTACATAAATCTAAAACATGGCAGACGAAAAAATAATCTTCTCGATGGCCGGCGTAAGTAAAATTTACCCGCCTCAAAAACAAGTATTAAAAAACATATACCTCTCGTTTTTCTATGGCGCTAAAATTGGCGTTATCGGTTTAAACGGTTCGGGTAAATCATCGGTATTGAAAATTATTGCCGGTTTAGATAAAGCTTACCAGGGCGAAGTGGTTTTTTCACCGGGTTATACCGTAGGTTACCTGGCACAGGAACCTATCCTCGACCCTGAGAAAACCGTACGCGAAATTGTGGAAGAAGGCGTTGCCGAAATTACCGCCATACTGAAAGAGTACGAAGAAATTAACGAAAGCTTCGGCCTGCCCGAGGTTTACGAAGATGCCGACGCCATGGATAAACTGATGGCCCGTCAAGGTATTTTACAAGATAAAATTGATGCCGTAAATGCCTGGGAACTGGATACCAAACTGGAGCGTGCGATGGATGCGCTTCGTTGCCCTGACCCGGATGCTAAGATTGGTGTACTTTCGGGAGGTGAGCGCCGCCGCGTGGCTTTATGCCGCCTGTTACTGCAAGAGCCTGATGTATTGTTACTAGATGAGCCTACCAATCACCTGGATGCAGAATCTATCGACTGGTTAGAGCAACACTTAAAACAATATAAAGGTACTGTTATCGCTGTAACCCACGATCGTTACTTCCTTGATAACGTAGCCGGCTGGATCTTAGAACTCGACCGCGGCGAGGGTATCCCTTGGAAAGGCAACTACTCATCATGGCTGGATCAAAAATCGAAACGCCTTGCCCAGGAAGAAAAAACCGAAAGCAAGCGCCAAAAAACTTTAGAACGCGAGCTGGAATGGGTTCGTATGGCCCCGAAAGCACGCCATGCTAAAGGTAAAGCGCGTTTATCAAACTACGAGAAACTGGCTTCGGAAGAAACTAAGGAAAGAGAAGACAAGCTGGAGCTGTTCATTCCGCCAGGCCCGCGTTTGGGTAATATCGTTATCGAGGCCAATAATGTAACTAAAGCTTATGGCGATAAGATCTTATTTGACAACCTTACCTTCTCACTGCCGCCGAATGGTATCGTAGGTATTATCGGCCCCAACGGTGCTGGTAAAACTACGCTGTTCAGGTTAATCACCGGCCAGGAAGAACCTGATGCAGGTACTTTCCGCGTTGGTGATACTGTAGCCTTAGGTTATGTGGATCAAAACCACGATGACCTTGATCCGGAGAAATCGGTATGGGAAAACGTAACCGACGGATTGGATAATATGATGCTCGGTAACCGCACCATCAACTCACGTGCTTATGTATCGAAGTTCAACTTCAACGGTGCCGATCAGCAGAAAAAAGTTGGTGTACTATCGGGTGGTGAACGTAACCGCGTGCACCTGGCTATTACTTTAAAGAAAAGTTCGAACGTATTACTACTGGATGAGCCGACCAACGATATCGACGTAAATACTTTACGTGCATTGGAAGAAGGTTTAGAAAACTTTGCCGGTTGCGCCGTAGTGATCAGTCACGACCGCTGGTTCCTTGACCGTATCTGCACGCACATCCTGGCATTTGAAGGCGATTCGCAGGTTTACTTCTTCGAGGGTAACTACTCTGATTACGAAGAAAACCGTAAGAAACGTTTAGGTGATATTGCACCGAAAAGATTGAGATATAAGAAATTAGTTGGATAAAACATAAGAGCGACACAAAGTATTGTGTCGCTACTAATTTTAACGCAGAAAGCCGCTCACTTGAGCGGCTTTCTGCGTTTATGCAATATGTACCTTACCAAATTTTCACTCTGGCATTTTCCGGTTTGTATAACTTATCTCCAGCCTTAATACCGAAGGCCTGATACCAGGCATCCATGTTTGAAATAGGCCCGTTTACACGGTACATAGCTGGTGAATGCGGATCGTTGTTGATACGCATCCTGGTAGACTCATCCCTGTTTTTGCTGCGCCAAATTTGGGCAATGGATAAAAAGAACCGCTGATCTGGTGTAAAGCCGTCGATTTTTTTATCGCTTTTACCTTCCGGGGTTCTTTTAAATGCTTCGTAGGCTATAGCCACACCACCGTTATCCGCAATATTTTCGCCCAGGGTAAGGTTACCGTTTACATGCATGTTGTCCAATACAGTATAAGCATCGTATTGCTTAGCTACGGCCTGGGTTTTAGCTTTAAACTTATCATTGTCCTCTTTAGTCCACCATACATTTAGGTTGCCGTCTTTATCGTACTGGCTGCCCTGGTCGTCAAAGCCATGGGTCATTTCGTGGCCAATTACCATGCCTATACCACCATAATTAATGGCATCGTCGGCATTCTTGTCAAAAAACGGATATTGCAATATCCCGGCAGGGAATACAATTTCGTTATAGCTTGGGTTGTAGTAAGCATTTAAAGTTGGTGGCGTCATCCCCCATTCGGTCCTGTCAACAGGCTTATTTACTTTATCAATCATCTCTTTATAGTTATGTTTCGAGATAGATTGCATGCTATTATAAAAAGCACCTTTATCAATGTTTACGTCGTCATACTTTTTCCACTTATCCGGATAGCCAATTTTTTTGGTGAAAGCATTCAATTTAATAATTGCTTTTTCTTTAGTGGCTGGGCTCATCCAGTCCAGTTTCTCAATACGCTCTTTGTATACAGCCTGCAGGTTATTTACCAGATCGGTAATCCGTTTTTTAGCCTCAGGGGTAAAATACTTTTTAACATATACCTGGCCAAGCAACTCGCCTAAACCACCATCAACAGTGGTAACCATTGTTTTCCAGCGTTCTTTAGGTTGCTTTTGCCCGTTCAAAGTTTTGTCGTTAAACTCAAAGCTTGCTGCCCTGAAATCTTTACTTAAATAATTAGCGCTGTTGCTTAAAGCCATAAACTTAAGCTTGGTTTTCCAAATGGCTATCGGTTCCGATTTTAATAATCCAAACAACGCAATATCATATTTAGGCTGGCCAACCAATATGGTATCTGTTTTAAAACCCATGCGTTTAAACACATCGTTTAAATCAACACCAGGTATTTTCTTTTGGATATCGGCAACTGCAAACTTATTGTAATTTTTAATCGGGTCGCGAAGTTCAACCGGGGTTGAGTGCGATTTTGCCAGTTCGGTTTCCAGCTTCAAAATATCCTGCGCATTTTTTGCCGCGATAGCTGCATCAACACCTGTTAAAACAAAGAGCTTGGTAATGTATGCTACGTACGCTTCGCGGATCTTTTTGGTGGCATCATCTGTGTTAAAATAATAATCGCGATTTGGCAGTCCCAAACCATCCTGATCAAACTGGGCAACGTTTTGCTTGCTGTTACGACCATCTGCGGATACATAAAAGCCGAACATATAGCCATCGCCATCTTTATAGCTGCTGGCCACATAATTAATCAGTTCCTTATAATCTTTAAGGCCGTCAATTGCGGTGAGCGTTGGCTTAACTGGAGTATAGCCCAACTTGTCGATAGTTGCGGTGTCCATACCACTACTGTACAGGTCGCCCACCTTTTGTTCGGCACTACCTTTAGTAGCATCTTGCTTAACGGCATCCTCTAAAATTCCATGCAATTCCGTTTGGGTATTGTTATACAATATTTTAGCTAAACCCCAGCCTGTTTCTGTACTGGGTATTTCAGTTTTTTTTAGCCAGCTCCCGTTGGCATAATCAAAAAAATTATCGCCGGGTTTTACTGTGGTATCCATGCCAGTTTTATCAAAAAACACGGTACGCTTAGGAGCTTCATCTGCCGACTGAGTTGGCTTGCTATTACAGGCCGCAAATACAGCAGGCACAGCAAGCCATATCAAAGGTTTTAATTTCATAAATAAATGATTTTTCTAAAGATGCATAACCCCACTCAATTAAGCAAACGTTAATTATATATTAAACGCCCATAAACTGTTGATAATTAGCCTCGTGTTAACAAATAAATAATACGCAGCCAATATTATTCTGAAAACTAATTACTTACTTTTATAAACCACTGGCAAGGTTTCTGAAAATTTATACTAAATACAATTTTTATGACCTGGAGAAAATTTAGCGGTGAAATACTGCAAACCCCCATTATTGAAGAAGTTGAAAGAACAATTGAGCGTGAAACCCTGCTGGGTAACAAGCTTAAAGTTTGCATTGGTACAGATTCGCAGGTAAAAGGATCGGTTACCGATTTTGCAACTGTTATTGTTTTTTTACGCGAGCAACGCGGCGGCTTTATGTTTATCCATCAGGAGCGTACATCGCAAAAAATGAGCATCAAAGAAAGGATGCTTACCGAAGTGCAAAAATCAATTGATATTGCCTACAAACTTTGCGATTTGCTTGATGTGTACGAAGTTGACCTGGAAGTACATGCCGACATTAACACCAACCCGATGTTTAAATCAAACCAAGCCTTGCATGAGGCTATGGGTTACATTTTAAGTATGGGATTTGTATTTAAGGCTAAACCCGAAGCGTTTGCAAGTTCGTACTGCGCCAATAAAATGGTACAGTAATTATTAATTACGCTTTGAATTTACTATACTGCTTAAATGATTACAGGCTGGATAACTACGCCTTGCCTATCGGCCTTAATAGCTATGCTTTTATTATTACAGCATTCGCAAAAAAGTAATGGTAAAACTGTTCTGTTGGTATGGGGTTAATAGTAATACTATTAGAATTGTAAGTTTATATTTTACTTTCATGAAGAAATCCATTTTACTCTTAATTGCCGTACTTGTTTTATTATTAAATTGCAGTGCTAACAACCCGTTAACAAAGGTTAAACTCGGAACAGGTGAGAATGTTACAAAACAAATAAAAGTAAGAATACCAACAATTGCGTGGATAGGTGTTCCCGAGAGCCAAACCAATCTTGCCGCTTATCAAGACATGGCTGCTGCAGGTATAACCCAAAGCTATTATCCTTTTTCAAGTGTCCAGGCAATGGATAAAGCACTGGCACTTGCTCAAAGAAGCAATATTAAGCTGTATGTTGCCTGTCCCGAACTAACAAGCAACCCGGAAGCAACTGTAAAACATTTTATGAATAACCCGACTATTGCAGGTTATTTTATCAGAGATGAACCTGGTGCTGGTGAATTTGCTTCGCTTGCAGCAAAAATTAAAGCGATAAGAGCCATTGACAGCAAGCACATCTGTTATGTAAACCTGTTACCAAACTTCGCTACCCCAGGCCAGTTAGGCGCAACCAACTATCAGGACTACCTGAACAAATATATTTCCGAAGTACATACGCCCTATTTATCATTTGATCATTACCCTATTATAGGTACTACCAATGTTTCTATACGCCCCGAGTGGTATCAAAATTTGGAGTTGGTAGCCGCAACAACCAAGAGGCACAATATGCCTTTCTGGGCGTTTGCATTATCCACATCATTTTCGCCTTACCCTATGCCAAATTTGGCTATGCTGCGGTTACAGATTTATAGCAATTTAGCTTATGGCGCTCAAGCCATCCAGTATTTTACCTATTTAACTTTATATGACCCTGCTGTTGGAAACTTCAATAACGCACCATTAGTACATAACGGGGATGCAAAAACACCTGTTTATAAATTGGTTCAGCAAATGAACCGTGAGATCAGCGCCCTTTCTGATGTATTCGTAGGGTGCAAAATGTCAAATGTTTATTTTACCGGACCACTACCTAACGGTACTAAACCACTTCAGATACTTCCCAAACCTATCAGGTTTGTAAAAACTACTGGATTAGGCGCCTTAGTATCATTTATCAATAATAAATCTTCTTCCTACATGGTAGTCGTTAACCGCGACTTTACAAAAAACATGAACCTTACGCTTAACTGTGCTGCAGGAGTTAGCAGAATATTGAAGAATGGATCATCAACCGCCCAGACGCAAGGCGTTAAAACTATTGTTGTTGAACCCGGCGATATAGCTATTTATAAATGGTAAACTGGGTAGAGCAATATGCGCTGTAATTAACATTCAAGCAATATTAAGTTAACCATTTGTGAAAACTTATCAATTAAAATGGGAACAATCCATGCCCATAAGCCTGGATAAAGCCTGGCACTTTTTTTCGTCGCCCTTAAATCTCGGCAAAATTACGCCGCCGGAGATGAACTTTGTTGTTACTTCCAGTTACACAGATCAAACGGTGATGTATCCCGGCATGCTCATTACCTATAAGGTTTCGCCATTAATAGGTATCAAACTCGATTGGGTTACTGAGATTACGCATGTAAAAGACAAAGAATATTTTGTTGACGAACAGCGTTTCGGCCCTTACGCCTTGTGGCATCACGAGCATCACTTTAAAGAAATTAACGGCGGTGTGCACATGACAGATTTTCTTACCTATGCCATTGGTTACGGCCCAATCGGCTCATTAGCAAACAGTGCTTTGGTAGCGAAAAAGGTCAATGATATTTTTAAATACCGCGAGAAAGCAGTGATCGAATTATTCGGTCCTTACTACAATAAGGCAATCTAAAATATGGCAAACTGGTCCATCATCCAGTTACTTAGATAAGTAAAGAGTGAAGGTGGTACTTCGTGCCCTAATTCGGGATAAACAAACAATTTATACTTCGTATTTTTATTAATGCTGTTGAGCATTACATACTCATTATATGGCGGTGCCAGGTTGTCCATTAAACTGATCCCTATCAACGACGGACACTTTAAGTTAGGCGCAAAGTTTTTCAGGTCGTAATAATCCAGTACATTCAGCAATTTATCGAGTGGTACATGCCTGGCTTTGGTGTACTTCATAAAATCACTCATGGGCCAATCTTTGTTACCAACTAATGACCGGTAATCTGAGAACACCGGGTTATTGGCCGAGCACAATTTAATCCGCTTGTCCAGACTGGCCGCAGCTATAGCCAGGTATCCGCCCATGCTACCCCCTGAGATGATTACATTGGTAGAATCCAATTCTGATTGTGTGCTGATGAAATCCATCGCGCGGATGCAATCCATAATGGCACCGCGGTAAACATATTTGTTTTTATTCTCGATATCTGTGGTGAGATAAGCCTCTTTAGTGGTATGTACTACATCGCGGCTGTTACCCTGCCCACGTACATTGAATGAGAGAACGGCAACATCCGTCGAACCGTAGATTGGCTTTACACCTGTACCGCCATAACCGGGTACCACCAGCCAGACCGGGAATTTCTCATGTGCCTTACGGTTCTTTTTAATAGTGAGCCAGCCCCGCACCAACAGGTTCCCTAACGATCGGCCTTCAATCAGATAAACGCTGGTGTTATCTTTCTCCATGTTGGGCTGGAGGGTCATCTTCCATTGAGGATCAACTTTTCTTAGCTCTTCGCGGGTAGAGGCCCAGAACTCGTCAAAATCTGCAGGCTTGGGAGTTTCCGACCTGATATTCTTAACATCTACTGCAAAAGCACGACGGATGGTATCGTCATAATCGGTAACGTGGATAATAATATAGAGCGTGTACAGGCCGGGTGTGGTTTGACCTGGCATTTTTAAGGTTTGGGTTGTCGATTCGTTTTTTTTGAGATTGATGGGTTTCGAATCCTGGGCTAAAACCTTGTTATCTCTCGAAAGAATAGCATATCCCAGCGTACCTTTCTGGTCTTCGTCGATATTTTTAATATCAACCGAATATTCTACTTTCTCATTCAGATTAAATAGCGCATCCTTTTTACGCGCCTGCGCGGTGAACCCAAATTCATCATCTTGCCGACTTGCCACAACCCGGGTGGCTGCTTTAAAGAAAGCAAATGATTGCTGACTCACAGTTGCCAGCATAGCAATTGCTAACGGAGCTATCCATTTCAATAAAAACCTTCTCACAAAAACGCTATATCTTCGGTATACTAATTGGCTTAAAAAAGCGCAAACTCATCCATCATCCAGTTACTTAAGTACGCATATATTTCTGGCGGTACTTCGTGCGCTAAGTTAGGATAAACAAATAATTTATACTTGTTTTTTAAATTGCCAAGCATTACATATTCATTATACGCCGGTGCCAGGTTATCTAACAACCCTATGCCTATTAAAGTTTTGCATTGTAGATTAGGTGCAAAATTCTTCAGATCGTAATAATCAAGGTTGTTAAGCACCTTATCCATGGCAATATGCCTTTGGCCGGTATATTTTACAAAGCTCTTCATCGGCCATTCTTTACTGCCAACCAACGAGCGGTAATCGCAAAAAACAGGGTTATTGGCCGAGCATAATTTAATACGTTTATCTAAACTGCTTACTGCAATTGATAAATAACCACCCATGCTTGCACCAGAGCACAAAATATTTTCGGGGTCCATATCCTTGCGCGAGCAGATATAATCGATCCCCCTGATGCAATCCATTATTACACCGCGGTATATATATTTATAGCGGCTTTCTATCCCAACGGTAACGTAAGCCTCTTCGGTTGGGCTTATTTTATCACGGCTGTTACCCACGCCCCGTACATTTAAGGCAAACACGGCCAAATCCTCCGTACCATAAATAGGTTTGGTACCTTTAGGGCCATAGCCCGGCAAAACATACCATACGGCGAGTTTATGATTAGGATTATGATTTTTAGGCATGGTAAGCCAACCGCGGATCAGCAAATTCTGGTACGAATGAAATTCTACCAAATAACAGCTTATACCATCACGCTCCATGTTGGGCTGCAGGGTAACTTTGGCATCCATTGGTACGGTTGCTAAGGTATCTTTTGTACTTTGCCAAAAGCCATCAAAACCGTCCGGCTTTGGTGTGGCCGATTTTATCTTCTTCGGATCAACACCCACCATTCTACGGATGGTATCGTCGTAATCGGTAACGTTAACCGTTATATTGATTTTATAAAAACCACTTTTTTGACCGGGCGCTTTTACTGTTAAAGATTTAGTATCGCCCTTGTCCATTTTAACATCAACAGAACTTTGACCAAGAACCTCATCTTTTAAAGACAAGATGGTTATGCCAACCTTACCACTTTGCTTTGCACCGGTATTATTCTTAAGGTCTACATCGTAACCTATTTTCTCCTTTGCATCAAAAATGGCGTCCTTACGGGCAGGTTTAGCTACAAAGGTAATTTCATCTTCAAAAGCTTTAACATTAGCCCTAACAGATAATTTGTTGCCGGCATAAGCATTATTAAATGCCATTGCCACCAGCAATATACCTGTAAAAACTAACCTTAAATTTTTGAAGGAACGGAACATAACGATAGGAGCTTAAAATTTATTAACGAGTGATACTGTAAAATTGCTTCCAACACCGGTATTACGGCCTACAAAAAACTGGCTATATCCTACAAACATTGAGAAGTCTTTGGTGAAGGAGTGGCCTCCGTTTATGGATGCCTGGACGTATGAGAAATCCTTTACCTGGGCAATGTTGCCAGTAAACGTTTTATCGTTACTATTTGAGTAAACACCAGCACCGCTTAATGCAATCTGGTTTTTAGGATCGAGATTAAGGCCGAACGATGCGGTACCTCTTAACTGCACCGGACCTTCGCCTGATGAGTATTGCCTGGCACCAGCTTCTACCGTGTAGTAAAATGTTTTAGTACCCCCCATTTTACCACTGCCAGAACCAATGATTTTGGCATCGGTACCAAAAGCCTGGTAACCTAAGTTACGGCCATTAGTGTTGTTGGTATATAAGGGTACAATAATGGTACCCTGCGCTGCCAGGTAAAACTTAAACTTAATGTTGGTGATATAAATACGGCCCCCAATTTCGGCATCGCCCAAACCAGACCCTGTAGATTTATAAGTATTGTTGGTAAACGTGTTTGAGATATACGGAATAGAGGTTACAAGGGTAAGGTTACGGCTCACACCAATTTCAGCATATAAGCTTAAACCGTACGAGCGGTAGTAACCACCATCGGGGTAATCACTTTTTTTGCCGTATTTATCCCAGATCTGGTTGGCGTTAAAATAACTGCCGGTTAATGAAACCAAAACTTTACCAGGGCGTACAGGCCAGGCTCCGGCTTCGGCTTTTTGAATGCCGAATACACTAAGCAGTACAATAGCTGTAAACAAGTTAGAAAATATAGCCCGGTAATTTTTCAGCGTAAGCTTTTGATACATATTATTTCAATTAATATTCTAAACACAACCCTTATGGTTCAATTAATCTGCCTTCCTAGCCTTAATCAAAAAGTCCGACTTGCGGATGTAGTGATTAAGAGGTTCTTCTATCGTTTTAAATAACAAGATCGATATGCCATTCAATATAATGAATATGTAGATCAGATTCAACCAATCATATTCGAACGGGGAGTGCCAGTTAACACCCCATTTATCGTACCACACAAATACCTGGTCGTTCAGCCAGTTTACACCATCGTGGATATACTTGTACATATAGCCCAAGTGAATGAGGTAAAATATATAGGAACTTTTACCCAGTAGTTCTACAAACTTATTGGATAGGATCTTTTTTAGAATGGTACTTTCAGTCAATAAACCGTAGAAGAAAATAGCAATAGATGTAGCCAGTAAATAGTTGTTAGTCACGATACCCCATGGGTTGTGTAAACCGGCCGTCCATCCTTGCGGGATGCTAAGCCTCGACATGATCAACGGACAAATAAACACCATTACAATACCGATGTAGGTATACAGTAAACTGTTGGTACGTGCGACTCCTTTTTTATGAATGATGAGCGCCA
>CAHJXH010000097.1 GCA_903644075.1 Sphingobacteriaceae bacterium
ATGCCCAAAACCAACCTGCAAATCAGCACCCTGGTAAAGCTCAGCCCCTTGGCCATCTGGCCCTCGATGACCCATAACTGCAGCCATGTTTGCCAGAATCTCTTTATTGCTCTTGTTATTAAAATCAACAAAACCGGTTATACCACACATATTATAAGTTTTAGAAATCCCTTGTATCGGGCCTCAGCCTTAAATCGGCTATTTTAAATATACTGCTTTAGCCATAAAATATTTAATCCCATAAATTATAGCCCTGTTATAATGCCTGGCCTTAAAAGCTGCCCCCGCTAACATATAATAATTCTTTTTTAGAAAGATGCCTTTTATACTGCCAGGCACAATATGCCCGTCTATTAAAATCTTAACAAACAGCTCATTATCTTTAAAAACAGCACTTTTACTTTTAGGGTTATTATACATACTTACCGAATGTACCCTATAATTAAAATTAGCTACCGGTAAACAATGTGCTTTTGTAACTAATGCTAACTTACACAACAACAGCCTGTCGGCACTACTGCTTAAACGGCGATCGAAATTAATGTGATGATCGACCAGCAATTGCTTCCGGTGCATTAAATTTGATGGTATGGTTGTAACCTGTGGCTTATAACACAGTACATCCATAAGCATATCTTCTCCCGGGGCATATATAAGCGGTAAACCGGTTATTAATTTATCGTCACCATCAATCATTTTAACGCCAGAGCCACAAATGCCTATCTCCGGGTTTTCGAACAGGAAATTAACCCTTGATAATAGAAAATCTGGCTCAAGAATGTCATCGGCATCCAGGAAAACGACAAACTCTCCGTTTGCTTTTTCAAGACCAAAGTTCCGTGTATCAGATACGCCCGAGTTCTCTTTTTGATAATAAGAAATTCTGGGATCGCTGTTTACAAGCTCCAATGCTATTTGTTCCGTATCATCTGTACTGCCATCGTTTATAATTAACAGTTCAAAATCCGTAAACAATTGATCAGTAACAGACCGGATTGTTGCCGCCAAATACTTATGCCCATTATATACAGGAATTATTATACTAACCTTGCTCAACACTATTGTTACTTAAAACTAAAAATCCATATAATTATAGCGTAAACGCAGTGCTTTATCAACTTATCTTAATCCAGTCTTCTAACAAAAGATCTTGAGGGTTCCAGGTTGGGTCGCCAAACCACTTTTGAGGTGCTATTACAATTTTCGACTTATTCCCTGCTAAATAGGCTGCCCACCAGGCATAGGTACTGTTAGGGATTATAAAATGTTTGCAATAGCTCATTAACCTAAATTTATCCTGATACTTATAACCCGCATATTTATCGGCAACAATAGTAAATGGCGAACGGAATTTTAAATTTTTATAGCACCAATCCAAATCATCCGAAAACACGTACAGATGCAGATCTGACACCTGTTGCATTATTATTTCTTCTGCTGTATCATAATAATTAACAGGTAATATATCGTGAAATGGATTTGCTACAAAATCGCCTCTACGTATATTAACGCAAACCGAATTTTTAGACATGATCTCTGCTGCTAAAATTTCTGATTCGGGCAAAAGCTTCTCCTTAACAACAAACGTTTGCCTGATCTGGTCTTCTATTGGTTTAAAATATTTTTCGCTTTGCCAATACCCTTCCAGGTAAACACCGTCTGGCAATTCCAATTCTCCGGGAGAGAAATGAAATTGCCTTTCAAGAATGTAAGTACTTTTTAAGCCCAATAGCTTATTCAACAATTTATCGGCCTTTACCAAAGGTACCCTACTTTTAAAGTCTTTTATCTCTTTATCAGTAGCAAAGGCATTATCAATGCCAAAAATACCCAAATCGAAATCGCGAAAGGTATGCCCCGGATCTTTGATACTTCGGTCTAACAAAAATGACACATCAAACTTCAGCTCGGTTTGGTGTTTCCAAGCCATATACCTGCCAAAAGCATATTGAAACATCTGGTTTCCTAAACCGCCAAATAATTTAATAATTACCATTTGTGAACGTTAATTCTCCTTCCTTATTAATTTGTTCTTAGCAGTTATTAACAGGTACAAAATTTCTTTAAAAGGCTGCTTGCAGCAAAAAAAATACAGCCTTACTTTAAATGTTTTGCACTCATTAAGCATCATTAACTTAACATCTTCCCAATCTGCCTTAAGAGTTTTTCGTTTAATATAATTAACACACCAATAAAGTGCATGCTCTTCTATCTTTGCATTTCTTATCTTAATAACGTTTGCATAACCAAAATTATCGGCTATGTATTTACTATTAAGTGCAATACGGTAAGCCTCTATAATATCATTAACGTATTTTTTATCCCTGTTAGGTTCTGCCTTTTGGTTATCGTCCCAAACCCTTACTTTACCTAATAGTTTATTAATATAGGTTACTGCCCTCCCCTCGCCAACCCATTTAAAGATAAAAGCATCATCATGTGCATAATAAAGTCCTTCTGATTTGATGCCCCCAACTTCTCTATATGCACTGGTTTCAATTAAATTGCCGTTCATCCAAACCATATTTTTCCTGTTCAGAAAAAAACCGATCAGTTCTTTAGCTTCATAGGTTTTTTCTGAAAATTCAAGCTTGCGGGCAAAGTACTGGTGCTTTAATGAATTTGCCTCCACACATTCAATATCACCAAATGCAAGCTTATTAACTTCCGGGTTTTCTAAAACTGCATTAACTAAAATTGATATCGCATTGGGTTCCAGCAAATCATCAGAACATAAAAAACTCAAATATTGCCCATTGGCACTACCGGCGGCAAATGCAAAATTGTCTATCATCGAAACATGTTCATCCGGCCTCACCATAGTGAACTGTTTATGCCCAGAAAATTCATTATAAACATCTTGCACATTCTGTTGAGTACTTTTGTTATCAGAAACAATTACTTCAAAATTGCTGTAATTTTGATTTATAGCCGAGGCAATGCAAGCCCTAAGAAACCCGGGATTTTGATTGTATGTAGGTATAACAATACTCACTAAAGGAACACTATTCATGGAGCATTTTTTTAATCCGTACTCTATTTACTTTTAGCAACCCTCTAAACTCCGGCATAAAAAGTAAAGAAGAGGCTAACACAAAAAAACTTAAAAGGAACAGTATAATCACATTCATCTTAAAGTGATCAACATAATTGTATAAAACAACTTTTAATGCCGCAATAATAATTAAGGGAGGTAAAAGCGGAACCAAGTTATCTTTTATATACCAAGCCCAAAGTTCGCCCTTTAGAAATCTTTTATGAATTAGCGGAATACTAACAATTAAGCACCCCGTATTTACAGACAGCCAAACCAGGGTTCCGCCAATGGCGCCGTACAGATGCACCCACCAGAAAAGCAACGGCACTAATATTATAGCAGATATTAAATTTTGATAAAATGTAAATTTAGTTTCTCCGTGGGCCAACAATAAGAAATAAGGTATTACCAATAAGCTATTTATTACATAGCCCACAACTAAAATCTGCACCATTAAAGTGGTATGACTGGTTGTAACCGCGTTTTTTGTCCATATCAATAAGATGTCGTGCGCGAAAAAAATTAACACAAGCCCGATAGGAAAAACCACCGTCGATACCATCCTGCAGGCTTTGTGATAAGTTGCGATTAATTCTGTTTGGTTTTTTGCAGCAACGTAAGTGGTAAGCCTTGGAAAAAAAGCAATGTTTATAGGTGTTACAAACATACCGATACCACTACACACGGTAAATGCAAGCATATAATAAGCGAACTCGGATAGGGGTAGTATCTTACTTAAAACTATCTTATCTGCCTGCATTAAAATAAACGAAACTAAACTTATCCCAGTCATGCCTGCTGCAAAGCGCCATATCTGTTTTAATTGCAGGCGCGAAAAACTAGGCCACGTTTTACTTTTGGGCAGATAATGCCATAATGCAAACCGCATAACCAATACATAAACAAAACTTATGATAGCCTGCCAAATGAAGAAAACCTGAATTGTAGGTGCTACAAGCCATAATAGTAAAATTACCCCCGCCGAACGCAGGGTGACCATAACAACTGTAATAACGTTATCGGTTACCTGGCGTTCTAAACCTGTAAGGCCCCCATTATATAAACTAATTGGCCATTGAAACGCCACAACTATCCCCATTACTATTACCGCTTGTTTTACTGTATCAAGCGGTAATTTTTCTGCCTTTACCCAATTTGTTGCAATTACAGGTGCCAAAAAGATAATACCTCCTGCCATTAGTATCCCAATTAGCCAATAAATACATTCAATAGTAAACACCAGGCTTCTTATTTTTTCGGGAGATTGCTGTTCAACCGTTGCCTTGGTTAATTCCCTGTTTAGGGCAATACTTAAACCTAAGTCAAGCAGGCCCATGGTGGCAACAAGAGTGGTATAGAAACCAACCAGTCCATAAGATTCGATACCTAAAAATTTGATGTAGAAAGGCACCAATACAATCCCAATTCCTGCTATCCAGACGCGCCCTATAAGATTGGCTATAATATTTACTGATAACTTCAACTTAGTGGTTATAAACTTTTTTTAAATCGACATTAAAAAACTGCTGCGCATAAGCCGTTCCAGAACTTTTAACATCGGTTGCCCCGGTGCTTGAATTAATAAATACGGCATTATCTTTTTCAATATCCTTTTCAAAAACCAACGCTTTTGCGCCTATACTAACCCGGTCGCCGATATTACAATTGCCAATTACAGAACTATTTGCCGTTAAAGCTACCCCACTGCCAAATACAGGATAATTACCTCTGTGTGAACCTACTGTACAGCCTTGTAAGGCAACAAAAAAATTGCTGTATGATGCTTTGCCCAGCATTGTGCCGACACCATGAAAAACAAGAAATATATCGGGCATTTGGGTATCATACATACAGTCGAACCCGTGTAATGATTTATTTAGATAATATAGTTTTGATGCCAGGTTCTCATTGCCCGATTCTTTCCATACAGAATTGGCCAGGTACCAGAGCAACAAAATATTATGATCTGAATAGAGGTGGTTATAATGCGTATTTCCTTCATTACAGTATCTCTTATATACTACATGCTTAAAACAGTATTCTAAACGCTGTATTGCTGTATTTAAAGATTGTTTAATACCGTTTGCAACGGGTTTGTTATCAGGATAAAAAGCTTCCAATTGTTTACTGATATAGGTAACCAGCTCATCCTCACTAAGCGATAGTTTCATGGTTTAAATGCTTTTTAAAATCTTCTATTATCTTAGGGATCTCATCCAGTAACAACGCTTTCGGTTTAAAGCCAAGTTCATCCTTAATACGGATAACATCAATCGGACTAAAAATAATATCTTCTGCCCCGGCAGTATATTCAACTTCGCAACCCGTTATCTTACTTATTACTTCTAATATTTCGCCATTGGTAACATTTAAACCCGATGCTACATTGTATATCCCATTGGCTTCATCATTTAAAGCAATAGCAGTAATCAGGTCTGCCGCATCACTAACGTGCAGATAATCTTTTTGTGACGAAGCAGAAGACTTTAAAATTATTTTGCCTGCCGTTAAGGCATCCCTGATAATTGAGGTTAAAAAATTATCAGAGGTAAAATCGGGGCCGAATATATTGGATAACCTAACTATTTTAAATTTTTTTACTGTGTTAAACAACAACGATTCGGCAGCTAGTTTAGTCAGATTAAAAAATTCGAAGGGATCGGTAGTATCAACATTTATCAGTGAGGTTTCTTTCGTATCCGTAGTATTATGGATGTAAACCCTGGTAGAAGAGCAATAAGTAATTGCATTAAATGTGCAATTCTCAATTATGCTTTTTAGTTTATTGATGTGCGCTTCTAAAGTTTCAAATGGTTTATATTTTGCATCATTTGTTAGGCCGATACAGTAAATGATGTTTCCCAGATATTTCCCGGCAAGGTCTTCATTACGGGCAGGGGCATACACTTCAATACCTTCCGACTCCATTTTTTTTAGAATGTTCGATCCGATAAATCCCGTGGCACCCAACAGCGTGATCATTAGCTTCTTTTTTTTAATAATTTAATGGGGTTGCCAACATATACTCCATACTCTTCTAATACTTTATCAACTACGCACCCGGCGCCAATTACACAACCTTTTTTAATAACAGCCCCGTCCAATATTACACAGTTGGCACCAATCCAAACATCATCCTCAATTACAATCCCTCCCTTGCTTGGTTTAAAACGTTGCTCACGAATAAGCTTATTTTTGTCGGCATACTCATGATTAACGGGGGCTATCGTACAGTTGGCAGCAATTAATACATCGTTCCCTATTTTAATGCCATTACCCGAATACAGTACACAGCCCGAATTAATAAAGCTGTTATTACCAATCTCAATATCGCCGCTACCGCCTGTAAATTTTACTTTAACAAACGCATCTATCATTACACCATCACCTACAATAAGCTTGCTGCCCCTTACCGAGGTTTCAACATCAGCAAGGGCTGATATTTTTGTATTGTTGCCGATGATATGCATCCTTAAAAAACTTCAAATTGAGGTATCATGGTTACAAATTTACCCTGCCACTCGCTAATATAACTCAGCTGTTGTTTTATTTCCTCTTTAATATTCCATGGCAGGATAATCACAAAATCTGGTTTTTCAGCTTTTAACACGTCTTCACTAAAAACAGGAATATGGCTGCCCGGCAAAAATTTATTCTGCTTGCTCGGGTTGGCATCTACAACAAAATCAATTAAGTCGTTTTTTACACCGCAATAGTTAAGCATGGTATTTCCTTTGGCAGCAGCGCCGTAGGCCGCAACTTTTTTACCGGCTTTTTTCTGAGTTACTAAGAAATCGAGCAGATCAAGTTTAATACGTTCTACCTTGATGCTGAAGTTATTGTAGTATTCAACAGTATCGATCCCAAACAGGCTTTCCTTTTCTAACAAATAGGTTAATCTTTCATTAATCTCAATAGCCGTATTTTGCTGATGTTTGGCGTAAATACGTAATGACCCGCCATGTGTCGGCAACTCTTCTACATCAAACAATTCCAGGCCTTGCGATTCAAAGATCTGTTTTACTGTATAGCACGATAGATATGAAAAGTGCTCATGATAAATGGTATCAAACTGGCTATTTTCAACCAATTGCAATAAGTGTGGAAACTCCATGGTTATTACCCCGGAGTCTTTCAGCAATATTTTCATGCCGGCAACAAAGTCAACAATATCGGGCACATGCGCCAGTACGTTGTTACCTAAAAGCAAATCAGCTTTTATACCTTTTGCTACCAACGTTTCGGCCAATCGCACACCAAAAAAATCGGTAACTGTTTCTATGCCTTTTGCTATGGCTACGGCAGCTGTATTTGCAGTAGGCTCGATACCCAGCACTGGTACATTAATCTCTTTAAAATATTGTAGCAGGTATCCATCGTTCGATGCCAGCTCAACCACCAAACTATCTTCATTTAAAGAAAACTTAGCACTTACCTTATCTACATACTGCTTGCAATGCGCTAGCCAGCTGGTAGAGAAAGATGAAAAATAAACATACTCACTGTTAAATATATCGTCCGATTTTTTGTACTCATCCAGCTGTACCAGAAAGCATTTATGGCAGGTATAAACCTTAAGCGGGTAATAAGCTTCCGGCTCATTTAATTGCGCTGCCGTAAGGAACGAATTAGATGCGGGCGCATTTATCAGGTCGATAAAAGTATTTGTTAGTGGAGTATTACAAAACCGGCAATTCATATTTAAATTTTTATTCCTTTAAAATTTTTATCGAGAGGCTTGTAGCTCAAGTCCTTTTTCGAAATATTGGATACAGGTAAAGGCCATTCAATACCCAGCATAGTGTCGTTATATAAAACAGCGCCCTCGCTTTGAAGTTCATATGCGCTGGTATGGTTGTATAAAAGTTCACTATTCTGCTGCAATACCTGGAAACCGTGGGCCACTCCTTTTGGGATGTATAGCGATCTTTTATTTTCGGCAGAAAGTTCTACACCCGTCCACTTTAAAAAGCTGGGCGAACCTTCACGTAAATCAACAATTACATCGTATACTTTACCTGCTATGCAACGTACCGTTTTAATTTCGGCATTCGGCGGATACTGAAAATGCATTCCGCGTACACTTCCTGGTTCTTTGGTAAAAGAATGGTTCATCTGTACCCATTCTTCCGTATGGCCTATTTGTGCAAATTCTGCTTTGCAATAGGTACGCGTAAACCAGCCCCGGTCGTCCGAAAACGGCTGGGCATCTATGATATATGCTCCTGCTATAGCGGTTTCGGTAAAGGTCATTGCCAAAGGTCCCAGTAGTTTTTAATTTGTGTAAAGCTTAAATCTATAGCAGGCTGGTTCTTAAAATTGCGGTACCAGCCAATCGTCCAGTTTAATGCTTCGGTTGAAGTAAGGTGCGGTAGCCAGCCCAACTTATCGGCAGCCTTATTAATATCCAGTTTCAGCAACCCGGCTTCATGTACCTGGTTGCCGGGATTTAAAATCTTATAACTTCCCGATCCCCAGGCATCAATGGCCTGCTTAACCAGGTCTTCAACCTTTAAAGTATCTGCAATAGATGGCCCAAAGTTATAAGCTTCAGAAAATAAACCTGGTTGTGCTGCAAGCTTGGCTCCAAGTAATAAATAACCGGTTAAAGGTTCAACCACATGCTGCCATGGGCGAACTGATGCAGGGTTGCGTACCACTATATCTTCATCGTTTTGCAATGCTTTAACTACATCGGGTATAATACGGTCGGTAGCCCAATCACCGCCACCAATTACGTTGCCTGCGCGCCCTGAAGCTAATCCTTTAGATACATTCTCATGTCCGACAGTAAAAAAACTTTGTCGATACGAGTTAACTATAATTTCTGCACAGGCCTTACTAGCGCTGTAAGGATCGTACCCACCTAAAACATCGTTTTCGCGGTACGGATAAATCCATTCTTTGTTCTCGTATACTTTATCTGTGGTGATGATAACTGTAGAACAAGGATTTTGAAGCGCCAACACAGCATCCAGCAGATTCGCTGTTCCGATGGCATTTACCTCAAAGGTTTCAGCCGGTATTTCGTATGATCTTCGTACCAATGGTTGTGCCGCCAGATGGAAGATAAAATCGGGCTTAAATGCTGCTATTTCTTTTTTAAGACGGTCTTTATCCCTGATATCGGCAATTACAGATTCGCAAAGCGATTCACCATTTAATTGGTTAAACAGGTTAACGTTATCCGTTGGTGCCAGTGCGTATCCTTTTACCTGTGCACCCAGCAAGTTAAGCATGCACAACAGCCATGACCCTTTAAAACCGGTATGCCCGGTTAAAAATACCCGCTTGTTTTTATATGTTTCTGTTAGCTGATTAAACATACACTTACCATATTTTCCATCTCGGGTTGCCCGAGTTCCACTCTGCTTCCAGTTCTATTTTGTCGCGCATGGCGTCCATGGCTTTCCAATAGCCATTATGCTTAAAGGCAGCTAACTGGCCGTCATTTGCAATATTACTTAGCGGCTCCCGTTCCCATTGCGTTAATTCAACATCACCTTCGAGGTAATCAAATATTTTATTGCTGAGCACAAAGTACCCTCCGTTAATCCAAAAGCCCTCATCATTGGGTTTTTCTGTAAATTCGGTTACAATACCATCTCCGCTAAAACTAACGTTGCCAAAACGGCCCGGGTGTTGTATGGTGGTAAGCGTGGCCAACTTACCATGTTGCTTATGAAAAGCTAATAATTGTTCGATGTTTACATCTGATACACCATCGCCATAGCTCAGCATAAAAGTATCTTCGGTAATATATTTTTTTATTTTTTTTATACGGCCTGCAGTATTAGTGTCTATCCCGGTATCAACGAGTGTTACCTTAAATGACTCTGAGTTAGAATAATGAACATCTAACTGGTTGTTATGCAGCTCCACCGTAATGTCTGAATTATATAGAAAGTAATTGATAAAATATTCTTTAATCATGTAGCCTTTATAGCCCAGGCATATCACAAACTCATTAAAGCCATAATGCGAGTATATCTTCATGATATGCCACAATATTGGCTTGCCACCTATTTCTACCATAGGTTTTGGCCTTATCGATGTTTCTTCTGCCAACCTGGTGCCTAAGCCCCCGGCAAGTAATACCACTTTCATTTATTTATTTAAAGGTTATAATTGGTAACTACCTTTTTAAAGTATGTAGGTTTTATGTGATTGTTTTTTTATTACATCAGCTTTTATTGCTGCAAACGGACCGGCTAATTCCTTACTTATAGTCTGCCATCAACCATTGACGGGGTTAATATTCCTTTTACATCATAAAGCACACCCGGATCTTTAAGCAATGCTTTAAAATCGAGCGCAATAAAATCCTGACGACATACAGCTAAAATAACCGCATCATAAGTTTTGCCTTCGGGCAATTTATCAACGCAAATTATATTGTACTCGTGCTTTACCTGTGCACAACTTGCCCAGGGATCATACACGGTAATATTGGCTTTATAATTTTCAAGCTCTTTTATAATATCAACTACTTTGGTATTGCGAACATCGGGGCAATTCTCTTTAAATGTAATACCCAAAACCAAAATATCAGCCTCCCAAACCTTAATTTCCTTTTTAATCATCAGCTTGGTAACAGCATCGGCTATGTATGCGCCCATACCATCATTAATACGGCGGCCTGATAATATAATCTCTGGGTAATAACCTGCCGAAATAGCTTTTTGCGCCAGGTAATAAGGATCAACACCGATACAATGCCCGCCAACCAGTCCCGGTTTAAATGGTAAAAAGTTCCATTTGGTTGAAGCAGCCTCAAGCACCTCATTGGTATCGATATTTAACAGCGAAAATATTTTCGACAGCTCATTTACAAAAGCAATATTAATATCGCGCTGGGCATTTTCAATAACCTTGGCTGCTTCTGCTACCTTAATTGAAGGTGCCAGATGCGTACCTGCCGGAATAATTGACCGATACAGTTCATTAATTATCTGAGCAGAAGCTGGTGTAGACCCCGAGGTTACTTTTTTAATATTTGGTAAGGTACGCGCTTTATCGCCGGGATTTATCCGCTCTGGCGAATAGCCGCAAAAGAAATCGGTATTATACACCAGGCCGGTATGTTTCTCTAAGATCGGGATACATGCTTCCTCGGTACAGCCGGGATAAACTGTTGATTCATAAATTACGATATCTCCCTTTTTTAATGCCCCGGCAACTGTTTCGGTCGCTTTTATAAGTGGGGTAAGATCGGGATTGTTATACTGGTCAACCGGTGTCGGTACCGTTACAATAAATATATTACAAGTACTTAACTCACTTTTATCTGAGGAAAAAAGCACCCCCATTACGCCATCTTGCGATCTCGTTATTTTTTTCAGCTCTTCCGTATCAGCCTCTAGGGTATGGTCTTCTCCCTGCAATAATTCGGCAATCCGGTTGGTATTAATGTCAAAGCCTACCACTTTATATTTTTTCCCAAACTCAACTGCCAGAGGTAGGCCAACATACCCCAGGCCAATTATAGCAATAGCAAAATCAGAGGCATTGTTATGTGTATTTGTCATTAATTATATTTGTAAAGGTTTTTGTATAAATAATCTCCACCAAGCAATAACGTTATTAAAACCAGCCCGATAATTGTTGTTATTAAAACATGTTTTGTTTTGCCTGTTGGCTCAGCGATTAAGGGCAGTTCTGGTTCATCAATAATCCTATATAATGGAGTTTCTTTTTGCAGGTTTATTTTGGCAATCTCTAAATTACGCATCACCTCAGAATAAGCGCCACCGAAAGCTGTAACCTTGGCCTGGCTAAACATTAAGCCCGAACGCTGGATACTAAGCGATGGGTTTAAGTTATAAGTACGATCTAACGTTGCTGCTGAATTTGCCGCCGTACCGCTTAGTACCCTTGCCAAACTATCAGCCTCATGTTGCAGCAACTGAACACTCGTTGCTGCTACTTTGGTTTTTGTATCAATAAAATAATCTGATGTTTCACCAAGCATATATTTAGATACATAATAAGCTATATTGGGGTTGGTTGAATTTGCACTTATCATGTAAAAAATCAATTTCTTATCTTTTTTAAATACACTAAAGGACAAACCTACCTCTGTTATAATTTTTCTGTAAAGTTTAGTTTTAATTGGGCTGTAAGTTGTTGGGTTTTGGCTAAACGGCCCCAAACTTTTATATGCTTTAGGATACTCATTCTGCACAATATAATTTAACAAAGTTTGGTGCGATGTGCTATCTACTATAGATTGCAATGCACTGCCAATAAGCTTACGCGATTTAAACAGCTCGATAATATTATCACCAGAAAATATATTATCCGGGCTGGAAGTTATACCATCGAACCCAAGCTGCGATGCCAGGCCAGCAAAAGCATTTCTATCCTTTTGATCTGTTGACAATACAAAATTAAACGTTGCAATGTAAACCGGCTTTTTCTTATACACTTTAATAAAACCTATTGCTCCACCTATTAAAGCGCCCAGCAGTACCAGATACCAATATTTAAGTAAATACCTAAACGTGCTTACAGATATTGCCTGCCAATCTTTAGGTATATTTTGATTCTTATCCTCAGGCATACTACTTTATGTTAGAAATAGCAACTATAATTAACGTTACTAATGATACCACCGTTGAAGTTAACGCAACTGTTTCTGCCACGCTCAGCCCTTGGGTATCCAACTTCCTCGGTACCACAATTTCGGCCCCGGTTACCACCCTGGGATAAGAGCGGAATAAGCCAAACAGGCCATTGTGCGTACGGCCGACATGCCCATTAGGATATAGTACATAAATTTTACGCTTGCGGGCGTTATCTGTAGTACCACCGGCCTGGATAATATAATATTTTAATGATTCGCCGTCGATATAACCGGTTTTAGTTGATGACAATACTTCGCCGCTTATTTTTACCAGCGGATCAAGTTTTAATACCTGTACAGAATCGCCATTCTCGAGGATGTAATCCTGTATCGAACCCGGGCTTTCCAAAATCTGTTTCAGATTTATCGCAATTCTGTTATTAGTTCTGGTAACATCATGAATAACCTTTGAGCTGGTATCTTTTATACTATTTTGTATACCTCTCACAACTTGTTGTTGCCCTGTGGTATCGATATCTTTCCTCACCAGGAATATCCCCCCCGAATACGCTTGTGATGTTAAACCACCCGACCTCCTCATGAGATCGCTGATATGTTCTTTTTTAGATTGAATAGTATAACTGCCCGGATAGTTTACTTCGCCGCTAATAGTAACTCTTTGCTGCTCTAC
This sequence comes from Sphingobacteriaceae bacterium, assembly GCA_903644075.1. GTDB lineage: Bacteria > Bacteroidota > Bacteroidia > Sphingobacteriales > Sphingobacteriaceae > Mucilaginibacter. Next base: position 13,294 of record CAHJXH010000097.1, read on the forward strand.
ATAACCAGGGTTGCGCCTTACTGTAACTACATCATAAGGCTTAAGAACAAATTTATCATTTTCAATCGTCAAGGTCTTTGCCGTGGTAATATCATATACTTTGGCAACGGTATCGGCACTTTTATTTGAACGTTCACCTACAAAACGGCGGCTAATTTCTACGTGATACGATGATGCCGCGTCTGTAAAACCATTAGCCATAAAAAACAAATCTTTCAGTGTCAGGTTTTCGCGGTAATCAAATTGTCCCGGCTTTTTCACCTCACCCAAAATTTGCACCTTATAATTACTTATAAATTGCGTGGCAGTGGCAATGGTTATAGAATCGTGCTTAATCAGTGGTATATCCTCGGCACCGCCATTCATTACGTTAGTTACATTAAATGTGACGTTTTCTTTAAGGCCGTTCGGGTAGCTACGGCTTAGGGTGGCCCGTTCGGTAAATACATTTTCCATTAAGCCACCTGCCTTTTTTATTAGCCCGCTTATGGTTACACCCGGTGTTAACTCAAATTGCCCCGGCCTGTATACAGCCCCATTTATACTTACTGCATTCTCAAAACGCTCTAATACGGCATCTACCTGAAAAACATCGCCGTTTGAGGGTATGTAGGTTGCATAACCTGCTTTTAAAATATCTTTTATCTGCCTTTGGGTGTCTGTTATCTGTTTAACTTTTACACTTGCCCTGTAAGCTTTATCGGTATACCCTCCTGCAAAAAACAATAAGCTCTCGAGCGATTCTCCATCTTTTAACTCAAACACACCCTGCCTTTTAACCTCCCCGTTAACGGTAACGTGTTTTTTGTACACCGGGAAATTAATTACATCATTTTCTTTCAATAATATATTACCGCTTTGATCGCCTTTGGTTAAAAACTGGTAAAGATCAATCCGCTGGTATACTTTATTATTTCTGATGAGTTCTATATTACGATAGGTGTTAATATCACCCGGCCCGCCACACAGATAAAGTGAGTTAAATACGGTAGATAACGAAGAAACTGTATAGTTGCCCGGTTTTGAAGCGCCTACGATACTAATGTGTATGCTCCTGATTTTACCTAAAGAAACAATAAGTTTAGAAGTACCGTTTCTTAACGAGGCATATGCGGTAGACGACATTTTGGCCCGGATACGTGCCGTTGCCTGATCGACCGTTAAACCACTTAAATTTATTGAGCCTACTTGTGGTATAGCAATAGTGCCCTCGGGCCCAATTGTAGTTTCTAGGTTTGTTTCCTGATAGCCCGAAACACTTATTTCCAGCTGGTCATCGGGGCCTAGTATGTAATTAACCGGAGTTGCAATACGCAAATTGGGTTCGAACGATAACGATTCGCTATCAAAGAACGAAGCCCCGAATACATTTGATGTTGCCGCCTTTGGGGTAGATTTATAATCACTAGCGGTTGTTTCCCTTTCTACAGATGGCACAACAGTAGTGCCATTGCTTCCTTGTTTCCCGGCATTTGCGCCGCCTGATTTGGATAAACGCGCCCTTAATTTAGCCCATTCAGATTCTGGCAGTCCTTTAGAAATCGCCATTTGTTTTGCCTGTTCGGGCGTCATGCCGCTTCCCTGCAGCTGGCCTTGCATTTTAGCCAGGTCAGCATCCGATAACTGGTCTACCTTTACCTGGCTCCAATCACTACTATTTTGAGTCTGAGTTTGAGCTATAGTATTGGAAATACTTATATAAACAAAAAAGGCAAGAAAGAGTATAAATTTTTTATCGATATACATTTTATAACAATCCGAAAACACACTATAAATAATGACTTACCGCTTCTAGTTCTGGCGGTTTATAATTGTTTCAATAATACAAATAATTAACTACGGCTTATAATTGGTTTTAAACATAACTATTATTTAGCATCTTAAAACAAGCATTTTTATTCACTTAATATATAAGGAGGGCATTAATTAGTAAACGATGAAACTGTAGTACTTAAGCCTATTCCTACATTTTTGTTTGCAATTAAATATTTTTTTAAAACATCCAGGCAAGCTGCCACTGTTTTATTTTCGGTATTCAAATGCACATCGGGGTTTACCGGGGTTTCATACGGGCTGTTTATCCCTGTAAAGTTTTTTATTTTACCAGCCAATGCTAATTTGTACAGCCCCTTGGTATCACGTTTCTGGCAGGTATCGATACTTGCATCAATATATACTTCTACAAAATTTTCATCACCAATTAATTTTTTAGCAATTGCCCTGTCGTGCTCAAAAGGCGATATGAATGATGCGACAACAATAATGCCTGCATCATTAAAAAGCCTGCACATTTCGGCCACGCGCCTTATATTCTCGGCCCGGTCTTCGTCAGAGAAAGAAAGATCTTTGTTAATCCCCAGCCTTGTGTTATCGCCGTCTAAAATATACACCCTTGCATTTTGCCCATGCAGCCAGGCTTCGATTTCTGTTGCCAATGTCGACTTGCCCGAGCCCGATAACCCGGTTAACCAAAGTGTAAAGGATTTATTATTATTTAGTTTTTCGCGGTCGCTTCTGGTTATTTTGCTGGTTTGTTTAAAGAGGTTAGGTTTAATTTCTTTTTGTAAAAGTTGTGTTTGCCTGCGCTTAGATGGCAGCCCGAAATTTACTTTTTGCCAGGCCCTTTCATGTGCATAGTATAAAAGCATTTTGGTTAACAATTCTGTTAAACCAATTTTAGCGCCCAGGCTAAACTGCCCGGTTATCAGCCAGCCCAATATAACGGTATCCACCGATCCCACTATCCGCCACGAAATGGTTTTGATTACATTCCTTTTAATCAGCGGATCTTTCTTTAATACTTTTAAGAGTATGTCGGTGATCATAGAGCTAATGTATTGAAAACTTAATTTATTCAATATCTAAAATATGTATTAATTACAATTTGT
>CAHJXH010000098.1 GCA_903644075.1 Sphingobacteriaceae bacterium
CGAAAAAGACGAGGTAAAAAAAGCCGAAGAAAAGATGCGCCAATCTACTAAGGGTACTAAGTAAGTTTAAAAAGAACTAACCCCTTATTAAGGCATTGCTATAGCACAGGCATTGCTTTCCCCTAAATTAGGGGCACACACAGCAACTGCAATTTGCAGAACGTCTCATAAGGGGTATAAATTTATTTGATCTTAAAAACATCTTTCAAAGCAAGTTTAGCGGCATGGTAACCACACATACCATGCACGCCACCACCAGGCGGGGTTGATGCAGAGCAAATGTACAACCCCTTAGCCGAGGTACGATATGGCGAAAACCTTAAAGCCGGCCGGGTAAATAACTGCGTTATAGTTTGAACCCCGCCATTAATATCACCACCAAAATAATTGGGGTTATAAGCTTCTACCTGTTTTGAATCCATTTTATGCCTGCCGATAATCCGTTCGCGGAAACCTGGTGCAAAACGTTCTACTTGCTTTTCAATGGCATCAGCCATATCAACTGTCGATCCGTTTGGTACGTGGCAATAGCCCCAGGCGGTGTGTTTACCTTCCGGCGCACGGGTATTATCGAACATGCTTTGCTGTGTCAGTAATACAAAAGGTTTATCACTTATGCGCCCCGCCCATGCGGCTTGTTCACTTGCGGCAACTTCGGCATAGGTGCCGCCAATATGTACAGTACCGGCTTCCCGGCATGCTTCGGTAGTAAATGGAATTGCTTCGGCCAAAGCCCAATCTACCTTATAAACGCCCATGCCATACTTGTAGCGCTCTAACTGCCATTTGTAAACAGATGAAAAGCTATGTCCGGCAATCTGCAACAATTGCTTCGGCCCAATATCAAACAATACGGCGTGGCTCGATGGTAGTTGCTGAAGCGAGGTTATCATTGTACCTGTTTCAATTTTGCCGCCAAGAGCTATAAAATGCGCAGCTAATGCATCGGCAATTTGTTGTGAGCCACCTTTGGGTATCGGCCAGCCTTTGTCGTGCGCGGCTAATAATAAAACCAGGCCAACAGCAGCCATTAATGGTTTATCAAGTGGCTGCATGCCATGCGCAGCCATACCAGCCCACATGGCTTTGGCTTGTTCGGTTTTAAAATATTGCTTTGCGATACTCTCGGCAGATCGAAATGCTTTCATACCGAAGCCGGCCATTTTTAAGGGATGAGCAGGCCATTGCAGAGGAGCCAGAACATCCGGCAAAATATCCGGCCATGATTGTAAAAGCGGTTGTATTAATTTTTGATAGGCAGATGCATCGGTACCTAAACCTGTTGCGGTAGCCAGTAATGAGGTTTGAAGAACTGCCGCCGTACCATCATCAAACGGATGAGCAGCCGCGTAGGGTGAATGAATAAACTCCAGTCCGTAATCTGCCAAAGGCAAACTCTTAAAAAAAGGCGAACTTATAGCCAGCGGATGAATAGCCGAACATACATCGTGCTTAAAACCGGGTAAGGTTAGTTCGGCAGTGCGCAGGCCGCCGCCTATGGTATCCTTGCCTTCTATCAGCAAAACAGATAAGCCAGCCTGTTGCATAGTAATAGCGGCAGCTAATCCGTTTGGGCCCGACCCAACTACTACAGCATCATAATCACGTGTGGTCAATTAGTTTATTTATGAGGTTTATTTAAACGCCTAAATATAACAAATCGGCGTTTAGTTGTGCGACGCTACTCCCCAATAACAACCGTTACGAATTTGCTTCAGTGCTGTCGAATCAACCTTATCCAATTCGTCATACTGGCCGTTTTTGTTTACATCGTACAACTTGGCATCTTCGTTATTATAAATATAGGAGCCTATTTTGCTTTTTGTTTTATCGCTTTTCTGGTTTACAATAACCTCAATACCGTTGGTTATTTTACCGCCATTGCTCCGCATCTTGGGTTCTGCCGCTTTTACCCAATTGATGGTATACGAAATATTGGCAGCCGGTTTGCCCGCTGTAAGGGTTTTAAAATTATAGCTGGCCTGTATGTTTTGCAGTAATAATTTGGTGCAGGGATCAGATATAGTGGCCGTTCCGTAATTTCTTTTCGGATTGTTTATTACGCTGTCTTTTTTGCCATCAACAGTCACCGTTGTTTTGGTGATATTGTTTGATATGGGTTTGGGTTTATGGCCGCATGCTATAATAAGTACGGCCGCAAACAATAGTAAGGTAAGGCTATGTATGTTCTTCATCATTATTGGTTTATGAATATACATATAGGGATAAAAATTGTGTTGTGCATTATTAAACCCGTAAAGTATTTAGTGCAGAACCTTTCAGCAATAAACCCGATCGAAGTGTAAAACCCACAGCGTGTGTCGGGCCATGATGAGACAAAGCGAGGATTTGGAACGGAGAGCGGGAACAAACATTAATAGCACCGCCGCAACTGCTTTACAAATTTTAGAGAGACACGCTTTATTAGAGACACAAAGTATTGTGCCTCTACGGTAAGTTTTTAATGAATACATATCAAAAGCACAACCCACATATTAACAATCATTTGCAGGTCATTATCTAACCCAGCAGAAACAATAGCCGACTAAACCGGTTTTGGGTATTAAACATTCCTTTAAAAAAAATTAAGCAACATTATTGTAAAAATGCAATCAATAGCATCAGCTCTGCAAATATTTTATTAATTATGCAAACCGATTGAATGTACATGCAACGTTCAAATATAAAATGAGTACCCAAACATCTATAAAACAAGAAGCTGACGTAGTATTAATTGGTGCAGGCATCATGAGCGCAACTTTAGGCGCTATGCTTAAAACCCTGCAGCCCGACCTTACCATCGAAATTTTTGAACGGTTGGACGTTATTGCTGCCGAAAGTTCGGACGCGATGAACAATGCCGGTACAGGTCACTCCGCTTTTTGCGAATTAAATTATACGCCACAGCTTCAGGACGGAACGGTTGATATTTCAAAGGCGATAAAAATTGCCGATCAGTTTGAGATCTCGAAAGAATTTTGGTCGTATTTGGTGGAGAATGGCTTGATCAAATCTGCCGAAACTTTCATCAGCTCGGTGCCGCACATGAGTTTTGTTTGGGGCGAAGAAAATGTTGACTATCTAAAAAAACGCCATGAAGCCTTAACCAAGAACCACTTGTTTAAAGGCATGGAATATACTGAAGACAAAAGCCTTTTACAGGAATGGGTTCCATTGGTAATGGAAGGCCGCGACCCTAACGAAAAGGTATCTGCCACTAAAATGGACCTGGGTACCGATGTTAACTTCGGCTCGTTAACTAACAGTTTATTCAATTACCTGAAATTGCAAAGCGGTGTAAATATGCAACTGCAGCATGATGTTACCGACATTAAACGTAAAGGCAGCAATTGGGTAGTAAAAGTTAAAGACCATGTAAATGGCGGCAGCCGTAAAATAACAACCAAGTTTGTATTTGTTGGTGCCGGTGGCGGTGCACTGCACCTGCTGCAAAAATCGGGCATACCAGAGAGCAAAGGCTTTGGCGGTTTCCCGGTAAGCGGACAGTGGCTGGTTTGTAAAGACCAAACCATTATTAAACGCCACCAGGCTAAAGTGTACGGTAAGGCATCGGTAGGTTCGCCGCCAATGTCGGTACCGCATTTGGATACCCGGATGATTAACGGCACCAAAGCCCTACTATTTGGCCCTTATGCCGGTTTTTCAACCCGTTTCCTTAAAAAAGGATCGCTGTTAGATCTTTTCACTTCTATCAAATTAAACAATATCCGCCCGCTGCTATCAGCCGGTATCGATAATATTCCGCTTACCCGTTACCTGATCAGCCAGGTTTTACAATCGCAGGAAGATCGTTTAAATGCGCTTCGCGATTACTACCCTAACGCCAAAGCCGAAGACTGGGAGCTTGAATTTGCCGGTCAGCGCGTACAGGTCATCAAAAAAGACCCGCGCCGTGGTGGTGTGCTCGAATTTGGTACCGAAGTGGTTACCGCTGCCGATGGTAGCATAGCCGCGCTATTAGGTGCTTCACCAGGCGCTTCAACCTCTGTACCGATCATGATCCAGCTGATTGAACGTTGCTTTAAAGCACAAGCCCAAACGCCGGATTGGCAAGCCAAGTTGAAAACAATGATTCCGTCGTACGGTCAGTCATTATCTAAAAATGCTGAATTGGCTAATGCTACACGTGATAGGACGAGTAAGGTGTTGAAGTTAGTTTAGGTAAGTCTTTCTATTAAGGGTCATTACTGTATTAATGTTAGTCCGCTCAATTGCCGCGGATGGCTGTCACTTTGGAGCGCCAAAGTAACCAAAACGCTTGTTGGCAAAAATGCTTCTTTACGCACATGGCCATACCGCACAAGCATACAGAACCACAGGCCGGGATCTTTTGCCCCACTCACGTTCGCACGATCCAGCCCTTCCGCAAAATCTCCAATGCCTCTTTCCAAAGCACAAGGCCACCATTGTTCTGCCCGCTTTTGGCCGAAGCTGTTTGCCGACGAGGAAGGAAAAAAAGATTTAGAGTATAACTGCTCCCACGAACCCTAAATAACCTAACAATTGTGGCATCTTAATTTTCGGATAGCACAACATTTGCTGCAGCACACCCATTAATAGAAAATTGAGCAGCCACGAGTTTTCTTTTTGGTACTTTTTCTTTTGCGGAAAAAGAAAAAGTACATCCACTGATGCTCACTTACTCACCCTACCCTTCCTAATGAAAAACGGATTCGACGTTATCAAGCCAACAATAAACCACTCTTCCCCTCCGTTACCACCACAAGCAAAGCATAATTCCGAAATAAAATTACCTTTGCCTATTATTTATGAAGATATTAGTCACAGGTACAGCAGGATTCATTGGCTCATTTGTAGCCCAACGTTTGGCTGCTTTAGGGCACGAAGTAATTGGCGTTGATAACATTAACGATTACTACGATGTTAACCTCAAGTATGGCCGTTTAAAGGCAAGCGGCATCGATATTAAATTACTGACCAGCAGTGCGCCAATTCAAAGCTCCATCTATCCTAACTACAGCTTTATAAAGATTGATATATCGGATAAAAATAAAGTCAAAGAACTTTTCGAAATTCACCAATTCGATGTGGTATGCCATTTGGCAGCACAGGCAGGTGTTCGGTATTCGATCACCAATCCGTACGATTATGCGCTGAGTAACCTTTCGGGGTTCTTGAGCATTTTAGAAGGCTGCCGCAGCGTGCAGGTTAAACACTTGGTTTTTGCCAGCAGTTCCAGCGTTTACGGATTGAATGCCAATACACCTTTTTCGGTACACCAAGGAGCTGACCACCCGGTGAGCCTGTATGCCGCCAGCAAAAAAAGTAACGAAATGATGGCTCACAGTTACAGCCATCTGTATAATATCCCAACCACAGGCTTGCGTTTCTTTACGGTATACGGCCCCTGGGGAAGGCCTGACATGGCTTATTTCAGCTTTGCTGATGCCATTATTAAAGGCAAACCTATCAACGTTTACAATAATGGCGAAATGCAGCGCGATTTTACTTATGTTGATGATATTGTAGAAGGCGTGATCCGCGTGATTAACAAACCTGCTAAACCCAACCCTAACTGGGATAATAAAAATCCCGATCCTGCTACATCGAGTGCGCCATACCAATTGTATAATATTGGTAATTCATCTCCTGTTAAATTGCTTAATTTTATTGAAGCCATTGAAAATGCCGTAGGTAAAAAAGCAATCAAAAACATGCTCCCGATGCAACCCGGCGATGTAGTATCAACCGATGCCGATATGAGCGATTTGGAAAATGATTTCCACTATCACCCTAAAACTGATATACAAACCGGCATTAATGAGTTTGTGAAGTGGTTTAGGGAGTTCTACTCGGTTTAGAACCAAGAGACAAGAATCAAGATATTCTTGCACAGATTATATTTTAGTTTGAAGTGAATAATTGAGTGTGCTACTCATTAATTAATAGAATCGAGCACCTGGCTCCTTCTCGCCCGTCATTGCGAGGAACGAAGCAATCCCCTACTTACAGAGACGCTTTACAATTGGGGATTGCCACGCTACCACTCAATGACGTGATATTTTAGATAATTACTTCATAATTTTCCTTTCTATTCCTACCGAACAAATTATCGACATACCCATTCTAATTTCTAAGTTTCAAACAGGCCCTGCTAAGTTCAAACCTTATTTTCATATTTTTCGTGACACAAGTGCGTCACATAATTTATTGATTTATCCCTTGTTACAAGCCCCAATGAACTACTGAACCAATGAACTACTGAACGCCTAAAAAACAACCAAGCTTTTTTATATTTTTGCAGAAACTATACATCTGCGAAATTCATAACTAATGCAATTTTCGTGGTTGCTGCACGTCATACAATAAATGGATATATCTGTAGTAGTACCTTTATACAACGAGGTTGAATCGTTACCCGAGCTAACCGCATGGATAAGCCGTGTAATGGCCGAAAATAATTTCAGTTACGAGATTATACTGGTTGATGATGGCAGCAAAGACGGTTCGTGGGAATTGATCTGCGAACTTAACCAGGCTAACCCAGCTATCAGGGGTATTAAGTTCAGAAGGAATTACGGTAAATCTGCCGCATTAAACACTGGTTTCGAGGCCGTACGTGGCAACGTGGTAATTACTATGGATGCCGATTTGCAGGATAGCCCCGATGAAATCCCTGAACTATATCGCCGCATTGTTGAGGAGAAATACGATTTGATTTCAGGCTGGAAAGCCAAGCGATACGATCCGATCAGCAAAACCATACCTACCAAGTTATTTAATGCGGCAACCCGCAGCATGTCGGGCATTGATAACCTGCACGATTTCAACTGCGGATTGAAAGCCTACCGTAAAACCGTAGTAAAAAACATTGAGGTATACGGCGAAATGCACCGCTACATCCCCGTGCTGGCTAAATGGGCAGGTTTCACCAAGATTGGCGAACAGGTAGTTGAGCACCGCGCCCGCAAATACGGTACCACTAAGTTTGGTATGAGCCGTTTTGTAAACGGTTTCCTCGATCTGCTTTCTATCTTCTTCGTTGGTAAATTTGGCAAGCGCCCTATGCACTTTTTTGGCGCAATGGGTACGTTGAGTTTCCTGGCCGGCTTATTTATCACCATCTGGATTATCAGCGAAAAGCTTTACCATATTGCACACAACGAAAAATACCGCGATGCTACAGACAATCCCCTTTTCTACATCGCGCTGGTAGCAATTATTCTGGGTTCGCAATTATTTTTAACCGGCTTCGTTTCAGAACTGGTTGCCCGCAGCTCTAATGATCGTAACAACTACCAGATTGAAGAAACAGTCTGATTTCGGATCTCGGATGTTCGATTTCGGATGTCAGAAATTAAGAAAACGCAAAAAATAATCAAGAAAAATAAATTCGAAATCGAAAATCCGAAATCCGAAATTTTCTAAAATGCTTTTTTCCATCATCATACCGCTTTACAATCGTCCGCAGGAAATAAAAGAACTGCTGGATACTTTGGTATTGCAAACCTATAAGCAATTTGAGGTTTTGGTAATTGAGGATGGCTCTACCAAAGATGCGGCCGCAATAGTCGACAGCTTTAAGGATAAATTAAATATTCGGTATTTTGTTAAACCTAATGCAGGCCAGGGCTTTGCCCGTAACTTTGGGTTTGAGCGTGCAGAGGGCGATTATTTCGTGATATTCGATTCGGACTGCCTCATCCCTGCAGATTACCTGGAGACTGTTAACAACAGCCTGCAAGCCAACTGGCTCGATGCATATGGCGGCCCCGATGATGCACACCCATCCTTTACCCCTATCCAAAAAGCCATCAGCTATTCCATGACCTCGCCTTTTACAACAGGTGGTATCCGTGGTAATAAAAAGGCTATTGGCGGGCAATTTCATCCGCGTAGCTTTAACATGGGTATTTCGCGCCAGGTGTGGGAAAAAGCAGGCGGCTTTATTATTACCCGTTTGGGCGAAGATATTGAGTACAGCATCCGCATCCATGGCATGGGCTTTAAAATTGGGCTAATACCCGATGCTAAAGTTTACCATAAACGCCGCACCAGTTTTTACCAGTTCTACAAGCAGTTACATTTTTTCGGCAGGGCGCGTATTAATATTTATAAGTTCTTTCCGGGCAGCTTAAAGGCGGTACATTTTTTCCCGGCAGCATTTACATTGTTATTAGTATTTACGCTAATTGCCAACATACTATCGTGGCCAATTGCACAATTAGGCAATATTTTTTTGGGCGTGTTAACTTTGTTAATATTTTTTCATGCCTGGAGTAAAAACAAATCGGCAAAAGTTGCATTTTTGAGCATAGTAGCTGCCTTTATACAGTTAACCGCTTACGGGTTAGGGTTTATACAGGATTTTTGCAAGCGCGTAATATTTAAACAGTCATAATAGGTATGTATCATCCTTTCTCTATTGCAGAAACCATAAAATCTGCATGGAACATTATTAAAAAGAATTACATCTCGCTTATTGTATATTCAATAATGTCGCTGGCATGCTATTGGGCTATTAGTTTTGTAACCAGTTTTATTTTTGTTTACGATAACGCCTACAGCCAGGTAACATTTGTGCTGTTTATGATGCTTATCCAGTCGTACCTAGTATTGAGTTTTTACAAGCTCATATTAACCCTGATGGATAAAGAGTATTACGATTTTGATTTCAGCGATATTATCCCATCGCTAAAAATGGCTTTCAATTGCGTTTTAATCGGCTTGGCTTATACCATTGTAATAGCAACTGTTATATTCATCAACCTAAGGTTTAAAGAATATGAAACACTGATCAGCATACTCGATAAACTCGAAATGATTGGTGTTGGTTACCTGCTTATACGCTCTATATTTTGCCTTTGCTTTATTGTTGATGATGACTCCGGCGCTGCCGAGTGCTTAAAACAAAGTTTTAGCATTACCCGCAATAACGTATTTAAAATTATCGGGATGATATTGATCGTATTATTCTTCATCGCGCTGTTATTGCTGCTCATCAATGGTGTTATCACTGTTTTTGTTGATGAAAACAGCCCGAGTAAAGATTACGTTTTTAAAATTGCAGGTATTTGCTGGTTTGCAATATCATTCCCCTTTGTACAGGTAATGATTATGGCTACCTATCGTAAACTGGTATACAGCCATCTGGATGTTGACGACGACGTTACCGAAACTATTTAAACCATGGGTATAAAGGCACTTATTGGCAAGCTGTATGCAATCGTTGTGCAAAAGAATATCGAGCATATGCGCAAAAACGGCGTTGCTTTGCAGAATAAAACTTTTCAGCACATTATTCACGAAGCAGCTACTACCATTTTTGGTGTAGACCATGGTTTTGCCGATATAAAAACTTACGAAGATTTTAAGAAGCGTGTCCCTATTCGCGATTATGAAGATCTTCGCCCCTATATCGACCGTGTTATGCGCGGTGAAGATGATGTGCTTTGGCCGGGCCGACCAGAGTACCTTGCCAAAACATCGGGTACCACGTCGGGCGTAAAATATATTCCTATCTCTAAACAAAGCATGCCCGAGCATATTACGGCAGCACGCAATGCCCTGCTCAATTATGCTTATGAAACCGGTAAAACGGAGTTTATAGATGGCAAAATGATATTTCTACAAGGCAGCCCCGAACTGCATGAAATAGCCGGCATACCTGTGGGCAGGCTATCTGGCATTGTGGCTAACCACGTGCCCGGCTACCTGCAAAGCAACCGCATGCCCAGCTATAAAACCAATTGCATCGAAGATTGGGAAGAAAAGGTTGATGCCATTGTAGAAGAAACCTTTAATAAGGACATGACCCTTATTTCGGGCATACCACCCTGGTGCCAGATGTATTTCGACAGGCTTTCTACAAAAGCCGGCGGCAAGAAGATCAAAGACATTTTCCCCAATTTCAAGCTATTCGTATACGGCGGCGTTAACTATGAGCCCTATCGTGCCCGAATTGAAGAAAGCATTGGCTTCCCGATTGATACTATAGAAACTTACCCTGCGTCTGAAGGCTTTATCGCTTTCCAGGATTCGCAGAAAGATAAAAGCTTGTTGCTATTGGTTGATGCAGGTATGTTTTACGAGTTTGTTCCGGCTGAAGAATTTTTCGACGAGAACCCTACCCGCCTGATGCTGAAGGATGTGGAACTGAATAAAAATTATGCGCTGATACTTAACACCAATGCAGGTTTATGGGGATACAGTATTGGAGATACCATTAAATTCGTTTCTAAAAACCCGTATAAGATCCTGGTTACAGGCCGCATCAAACATTATATCTCTGCCTTCGGCGAACACGTGATTGGCGAAGAAGTTGAGCAGGCGCTGATGAAAGTAGCCGGAGAGGAAGGTTTGGATGTGGTTGAATTTACCGTTGCCCCACAGGTTAATGCACCAGTTGGGCAATTGCCTTATCACGAGTGGTTTATCGAATTTGGCAAAGCGCCTGCAGATGTGAAAGCCTTCTCGCAAAAGGTAGACAAGGTGTTGCAGGAAAAAAATATTTACTATGCCGACCTTATTGGCGGTAACATTTTGCAGCCTTTGATTGTCAAAGTGCTAAAAAAGAATGCATTTGTTGATTACATGCGTTCTGAAGGTAAACTGGGTGGCCAAAACAAAGTGCCAAGGCTCTCTAACGACAGAAAGATTGCCGACCAGCTTACAGAATACATATTAAATTAATAACTTTATCGTTTAAGGCCTGTTCCTTAATTTGAATATAATAGTAAACCAGAGTACTGGGCTTTAAACATGTCTGAAATAAATAGTCGTCTGAAAAATATAGCCATCTTGGGCTCAACCGGTAGTGTCGGTACGCAGGCGTTGGAAGTGATAGAGGGGAATGCGGGTTTATTTAAAGCATACATTTTAACCGCCCAAAACAACGCAGAGCTGCTGATAGCACAATGCCTCAAATTTGCACCGGCCTACGCTGTTATCTGCAATACTGATAAATACACCCTGGTAAAAGAAGCGCTTGCCCATACCAATGTAAAGGTAATGGCCGGCCACGATAGCGTAAAAGATATCGTAACCGATTCTGAGATCGACATTGTGTTAACCGCCATGGTTGGCTTCGCCGGGCTTGAACCTACCATTAATGCTATTAAAGCAGGTAAGGATATCGCCTTAGCCAATAAAGAAACTTTAGTAGTTGCAGGTGAAATAATTACCGCCTTGGCTAAACAACATAACGTTAAATTATTACCGGTTGATTCTGAACATTCGGCCATATTTCAATGCCTGGCTGGCGAAGGGTTAAATCCAATAGAGAAGATCATCATCACAGCATCAGGTGGCCCCTTCCGCGGAAAAACTGCCGAAGCGTTGGCTGAGGTTACCCGTAACCAGGCACTCAAACACCCTAACTGGGTAATGGGGGCTAAAATAACCATCGATTCGGCTTCGTTAATGAATAAAGGGTTAGAGGTGATTGAGGCGAAGTGGTTATTTGATTTAACGTTAGATCAGATTGATGTGGTGATCCACCCGCAATCTATTATTCACTCCCTGGTGCAGTTTCAGGATGGTTCAATCAAGGCACAATTGGGCCTGCCCGATATGAAATTGCCGATACAATACGCGCTTACCTACCCTAACCGCGTACCCAACCAGTTTAAACGGTTTGATTTTATGGCATACCCTAATCTTACCTTCGAAAAACCGGATACCCAAACATTCCGTAATCTACAATTAGCTTATACTGCATTAGATAAGGGTGGTAACGCGCCATGCATTATCAACGCTGCAAATGAGATAGCCGTAGCCGGATTTTTAAACAATGAACTGGGCTTTTTGGCCATGAGCGATGTAATTGAAACCTGCATGCAGCGCATAGATTATATAGCCAACCCGGTTTTGGATGATTATTTGAATACTGACAAAGAAACACGCATCTTAGCGCAAGAATTAGTACAACAAATGCCTAAGGCATTAACATATTTGACATAAATAAGGAATGAGTATAGTGATTATGGTAGGCCAGTTAATACTGGGCCTCTCAATTTTAGTGATTTTGCATGAACTTGGGCACTTTGTTGCAGCCCGCGCCTTCGGCATTAAGGTAGAAAAGTTCTATCTGTTCTTTGATGCCTGGAACATTAAACTGTTTAAATTCAATTATAAAGGTGTTGAATACGGTATTGGATGGCTGCCCCTTGGTGGCTATGTAAAAATTGCCGGCATGATCGACGAGTCAATGGATACAGATCAATTAGCCGGTCCGCCGCAACCCTGGGAGTTTCGTTCTAAACCAGCCTGGCAGCGTTTAATCGTAATGCTTGGCGGTGTAACCGTTAACATTGTTTTAGGTATCCTGATCTTCTGGATGCTTACCCTAAAATATGGCGAAAGCTATGTACCTAATGATAACGTTAAATACGGCATCGTACCGGGTATTGTAGGTAAAGAAATTGGCCTGAAAGCAGGTGATAAAATTACCGCAGTAAATGGTAAACCGTTAGTGCGTTTTGATGAGCTGATCAGCTCTAAAGTACTGATGGGTAATACCTCGCTTACCGTTAACCGTAACGGACAGGATACTATAGTTAAAGTACCCGCCAACATTTTAAATGACGTTTCTGATTACGGTATTGGCGAGTTTGTAAAGCTGCGTACAAAATTTGCGATAGACTCTGTAGTCGCCAACAGCTATGCCGCCAAAGCCGGATTGCTAAAAGGCGATAGCATTAAAGCCGTTAATGGCGTTGCTACTACTTTCTGGGACGAAATGGGTACAGAAGTTAAGAAGTACAAAAACAAAGAAGTAAAACTGTTAGTTAAACGCCATAACGATACCCTGTCTCTAACCTCAAAGGTGAATAAAGAGGGTACATTAGGTTTTGCTGACGGCAACTACGGTATAGCATTAACCCACGATGAACCTGTTATTAAAACCATTAAATTCGGTTTTGTTAGTGCATTGCCAATTGGTGCATCAAAAGCATGGGGTACCTTCTCTGATAATGCCAAAGGTTTAGGTAAAGTATTTAAAGGTGAAGTTAAAGCCGGCAAAGCATTTACAGGCCCTGTAGGCATCGCAACGCTATTTGGTGGACATATTGACTGGGGGCATTTCTGGAGCCTTGTAGGCTTGTTATCAATGGCATTAGCGTTAATGAACCTGCTGCCTATCCCTGCACTGGATGGCGGCCATGCCCTGTTCCTGATCATCGAGATGATTAAAGGCAAACCACTAAGCGATAAATTTTTAGAGCGTGCCCAGATTGTTGGCTTCGTGATATTGGTTACGCTGATGGTGTTTGTTTTTGGTAACGATATCCTGAAACACGTAGGTAAAAAATAATAAAAACCGTAGAGACACAATACTTTGTGTCTCTGTGCTGATTGAAAATATAAGAGAGACACAAAATATTGTGTCTCTACGAATTAGAAACCTGTTTGAAATTCAAACAGGTTTTTTTATTAAATTTACTTGAGCAGATTATCCAATGGCCAAAAACAAAACCACAGAAACAATTAGCAGCGTAAGCGATTTCTTGAATTCCGTTGCCGATGAAGGTAAGCGTGCCGACAGTTTCAAAATAGCCGGGCTAATGCAGCAACAAACCAACCTTGAACCTAAAATGTGGGGACCAGCTATTGTGGGCTTTGGCAGCTACCATTACAAATACGATAGCGGCCACGAAGGCGATGCACCATTGATTGCCTTCTCGCCCAGGGCAAATGCTATTTCATTGTACATGTGCCAGTTCGATAGCCGGGAAGATTTGCTTCGCATTCTTGGTAAACATAAAATGGCCAAGGCCTGCATCTACATTAAAAAGCTTTCTGATATAGATCTCGAGGTATTTAAGCAACTGATCACAAATGCTTTCGAACAAGCCAAAAAGCTACACGCTTAAGTACCTATAGTTTCCATCTGATAGCAGCCGTGGGATAAACCTCAAATATATTATCCGTTGTATTTACGTGGTAAAACATATTCACTTTCGACCCAACTGAAAACTTCTTGTTGATATTATACCAGGCTTGTGGTTCGGCAAAAAAGAAGAACCGTTTACCCGATTGCCCTGCGGTGGCATCATCCCCATGATTTTTATTTTCGTTCCAGATCGAGAAATCACCGGCAAATTCGGCTTTGTAGTTGAATAGTCCCCGGTAAAAGTACATGGTATATAGAAAGTCGTTACTGGGTTTTGCATAAGGTACATACCTATAAAAAAGTATGCTGCTAAGGTAAGCCTGCCCTATTTTGAAAGGGTAACTGATACCGGCCGAATAGGTATTCAAAATATAATAACTATACTGTCGCGGTGTGGTAATGCCTAAGCCTCCGCTGTATTGCAGATCGATAAAGAACTTCGGTTTCCAGAAACGAAACTCCTGCGATACCTGCATATAATACTTGCCGATATTATCCTGATCTCCGGTAAAATCGGCCTGGGTTTTAAGCAGGAATGAACCGGGTTTTATGAAAGCTTTGCCGGTATCCAGTAATTTATAATATTCGAAGTATAGTGTAGGGAAATTCTTGGGGTTGCGTTTTGGGTCAATTGTGTGCCTAAAATCGTAATGCAATTGCAAGCTTTGCGAAAATGCGCCGACCGAAAGTAGGGATAACATAATTACAATCAGAAATTTCATATTTTAGAGATTAATCGGTGTGATTTTTGAATCGATACAAATGTGCCCCGGATACTTCCAGCGATGCGGAATTAGCCCGGAAATCTGTAGAATTGTACCGGAAACCTGCACACACTGAACATTAACCGACCAAAATGAAGGATTTAAACGATGCCGCTTTTATCAGTTTATTTAAAGAAGCTTGTCAGAAATGCTTCGGGCATCCCCTATCCGGACCTCTTTCCGAAACAGAGAGCCGGCATTTAGCCAGCCAGATTTTTGAAGCTACCGGCTTAGTAATTGGCGCAAAAAGTTTAAAAAATTATTCGATCCATGTAATTGGTGGTGCAGATGTGAGAACCGAAAATCCGTCTGTTGCCACATTAGATACTTTGGCGCGTTACGTAGCAAATGCACCGTATATCAGCGAAATTCAGCGGAAGGATAACGAGGGTCATTATCCTTATTGGTTTCAATATAAAAGCAGTTCGGTACCTCCTGTGCCAGAGCGTAAAAATCGTAAGCCTAATAGTGATTTTTCTACAACGGCCATAGTTGCAATTATTACGGTTGTAGTTATGATAATTGCCGGAGCCATCATCATGACTGGGGTTTATAAGAAAAAATCGAATGCTTTTTTCAAAGAAGCGTTCCGTACTGTGAATGAGAATGTGCTAACCTCGCATGGCTGGATGATTAAAAATAAAGACACCACCTGGTGGAAACAGCGTTATCAACGGCCGGGCCAGCTTACCCTCTATACACTGCGTGGCGACAACTGGGCAGACTCGGCCAATAAACCGGCCATTAAGAACCTACTGATGCGAAAACTAACATCAGACTGCTTTGTGGCCGAGTTGCGTTTAGATGACTTCACCCCTTTACAAAACTGGCAGCAGGCAGGTATTTTGTTACTGGAAGATAGCACCCTTAACAGCAAAAGCGTAAGGCTCTCCATAGCGTATAACGATTATTTTGGCGGCTATAAAAAGCCCGACGAAATTATAATCCAGGCTATTACTTCTGATAGTACCAATTTAAGCAAACCCGAAGAAATTGTACACCAGCCCGTGCTAACCTTCGAACATGGGCAGGCAGGTTTAGCGAGCCGGAACATGCTGCGATCAGCCTTAAGAATTGTAAAGAATGGCGATCATTTCCGATTCCTGTACTCTACAGGGGTACGCGATAATTTTGCCTATAAAGAGGCACTAAGTAAAGACCTTAACATTAAGCCAAAATACATTGCCATTTTTGCTTTGCAAGGCTTTGTTGATAAGCCTAAACCTATACCGGCGCATATCAGGTTTTTCAGTATTATGGATACGCCTTGTAATTAAGACATTAATCCTTTGCCGTAGAGACACATACTTTGTGTCTCTTGCCTCTTTTATATTTACTTGTAGAGAGGCACAAGGTACTGTGCCCCTACTGCTAATCCTTTCCGTAGAGACACAACATTTTGTGTCTCTGCACACCACGTAATAAAGAGGCACAAAA
>CAHJXH010000099.1 GCA_903644075.1 Sphingobacteriaceae bacterium
AGACAGACCAAATGAGGCCCTATGCGTATCTGGAACGGCGGACGTACCAACACAGGCAGGCAGAGCAATTTAGCCCCAACCCTTGTGTTGCAAAATGACAGACTGCTGATGCTTTACAAGGATGATAGTGGTAAACGTATCTACATTACTGAATTTGCTGAGGGCAATTTTAGAAATCTTCAGCACGGCTTTCTTCACCACGATAGCAGCACGGGTATATCGGCCGCTGTGTGGCATGAGAAATTGATTATAGCAGGGCGCGATGCTACGGGCAAACAAATGTATTGCCTTTTTAGTAATGATAAGGAAATTAGGCATATTGGAGAGTTTGGTTTGAGGTGGATGGGCCAGGATATAAATTCGGCACCTGCCATTGCAGTAAAAAATAATGAAATATTTGCTGTAGGCAAAAATGGTAAGGGTAACGAAATAGTTTGGGTTAACATGAATAACGATAGGCATACCTGGGGCCAAACCGCGTACAATAGCCTTTATCCGCCAGCTATACAAACATTTAGAGGCGAGGTTTATATGGCTTATGTTGATACCCTTAATAAAAATATAGATTTGGCCATTCATACTAACGGTGCATGGAAACGGATAACGAGCGTTGGGTATAAAACCAGCGCGGGCCCTGCGCTGGTTGTGTATAAAGACAGGCTGTATATCATATTTCGTGATGTAACAGGTAATGCCATATTTTATATATGGACAGATGACTGCAAAACCTTTAAACAATCACGGGATGGTGTGTATACCGGTTTAGACGGTATACATAGAGCAGTTGCAGCCGCGCCGCTACCGGGTGGTAATAACGGAATAATGATTGCAGGCATAATGGTTACAACTGGCATATTTAGTAATACACACGATATTGTATGGAAAATATTGATGCCGTATGAAGGAGATAGCCCCCGTATTGTAAAAGCAGCTACCCTGGCAGTAAAAAATAAGGTTGAGGGTGCTGAAACCTCAGATACACCAGCCAAAGCAAAGCCTGCGGTAAAAAAGAAAGCTGTTGTTGAACCAAAGCCGGTAATGGAGGAAACAGAAGCACCGGTTATTGAATAACCAAACAGAGTAAATAAAACAAGAAAAGCCCTTCATTTCTGAAGGGCTTTTCTGTTGGAGCGAAAGACGAGATTCGAACTCGCGACCCCGACCTTGGCAAGGTCGTGCTCTACCAACTGAGCTACTTTCGCGTTGGGGTTGCAAATATAGACAGAAAACTATATTTCGCAAGAGAAAAAATAAAAATGCTTTTATAGACTGCGAATTTGTGGTCTAACTGTGTTCAAATTGAGGGACTTAATTTTTTGATGGGTTTAATTAACAAATGTTAGATTCCACAAAATATCTATAATTTTATAATTATGGTAAACCCCGCTAACATCCAATACAACCAGGAAATTTTAAAAATATGCTTATCGGCCGTAATTGGTTGCTTGGTAGGTTTGGAGCGCGAAATTAGACGTAAGCCCGCTGGTTTCAGAACACTTGCCATCATCAGCGTAGGGGCAACAATATTCACCATCTGCTCTTATAAACTTGGTTTCCCGGACAATGAAGATCGTATTGCCGCCAATATTATTACCGGCGTGGGCTTTTTAGGGGCTGGTGTTATTTATAGGAACGGCTTTTCGGTATCGGGTATTACCACAGCCGCTACCATCTGGATTGCTGCCGCCCTGGGTATGTTAATTGGGATAGGGGAGTATGGCCTTACAGCACTGGCCCTTATTACCTCGCTCATTATCCTATCGGTAATGGAATATCTGCAAGATTATATAGACGACCGCTTTCAGCACCGTAAATACACTATTACCTGTCGCGGCGAGTTTAACCAGGACTGGCTAAAAGAAAAATTCGCAGAGCATCAGCTTAAAGTCCGCAACTTTAAAGAAACCAGGCAGGACACCCAAACCAACTTCGAATTTGATATAAGCGGCAAAGAAACTAACCTCGAGCTGTTTAACCAGTGGCTTAAGCAAAATGAAGAGGTATTTTCATTTGTTTGGTAAGCCGGCATCAATCTTGGTTTAGCTTCAGAGCCGCAATTTTTATCGTATATGCGCAGTTTTTAACTTTTCTTTCAATAAAAATTAAAATAATTGCATTTTTTGTTTTTTATACCTATGTTTAAATCCGGTTTGTTTTTTTATTGGGTTGTATGTTGTTTTTGTTTCTGAATTATTATCCCAATAGATGTAGGCCGGGCGTGCAGGTGAATGATGAATATCATTAGTGCCTTTACTGCTTGTGATTAAAAATTTCTAAACGTACTTGCTATTTATTATAAACTTGGCACAGGTGATTTTACCTGTGATGGGGATTTATTGTCTGTTAAAAAACGAAGGATATTTAATATTAATTGTGGTACTAGTGTTTACATTTTTTACTTATTGAAATGAATTCTGAAATTAAAATGGCTATTAATCAGGCTCCGGAAGGTTTCCCGGGCTTAAGTGAAATTGCGCAACGTAATGCTGAAAGGCTAATTATGTACATCACCGGTAAAGGCATGTTAGATTACATTACGCTTAATACCACGTTTTCGGGCGGGTTAAGTATTTTTTTGGTGATGAAGCAATGGCAATTTTATATGCACTCAACCAACGAGGGCCATATTGTATACATTCTATGGAAAGGGAAGCAACAATATGATTGTGGCTACGATGTATGCGATGCCTATTTGCCCAAGCTCATATTTTACCTAAACACTATAAAATTTAACCAGGAAAATGCAGCATTGGCTTAAGCTGGTATTTAACCGATCAGTTTAAACGCTGCACCGTCAAACAAACCCATATCGCTTAATTTGAGATGTGGTATTACCAGCAAGGCCATAAATGATAGAGTCATGAATGGTGATGACAGTGTAGAACCCAATTTTTTGGACATTAAATCTATAGCCGTATAGGCTTCGGCAACCTCATACCCATCTTTCTCGCTCATTAGCCCGGCAATAGGCAGGGCCAAAATCATATCGTCGGTATCGCTTACACAACTAATACCGCCCTGGGCGGCAATAATCAGATTTACGGCACGGCAAATACTTTCATCATCCACACCAACCACTACAATATTATGGCTATCGTGCGCTACAGATGAGGCAATGGCACCCCGCTTTAAGCCGAAGTTTTTGATAAAGCTTTTGGCAACAGGCATCTTTTTATAACGGTTTACTACAGCAATTTTCAGGATATCGTTGTCCAGGTCTGCAATCAGTAAGCCGTTTACAGGCTGCATGTTTATTAATAATTTATTGGTGATCAACTGCCCGTCAATTGCTTCGATAACAGGTATTGGTTCATGATTAGAAGGCTGTTGATACTCAAAATCAGACGGTGATTTTTCAACCACAGTAAAATTATTGATGATAGACGACGGTTTGGGCACAATGGCTGATTTGCCGTTTAATGCAACCTGCTCGCCATCGATATAGGTTTCTAATACCTCAAAATCAACTAAATCTTTAACAATAATAAAATCGGCGTAGTCACCTTGTTTTAGCAGGCCGATGTCGAGTTTATAATGTTCGACAGGGTTAACGCAGGCAGCCTGTAAAACATTAAATACATTAACACCTTTGGCAACGGCACGTGCGCAGAGCTGGTTAATGTGGCCAATAGCTAAACTATCCGGGTGCTTGTCATCGCTGCAAAACATAATCATGTTTGGGTAGTCGTTCAGCAGACCAATCAGCGCTTCAAAATTCTTAGCAGCGCTGCCTTCACGGATCTGGATCTTCATACCATACTTCAGCTTGTCTAAAGCCTCGTCTTTAGTAAAGCATTCATGATCTGTGCTAATGCCTGCGGAAATATAAGTGGCTGCAGTTTCGCCGCGTAAACCGGGGGCATGGCCATCAATGGGTTTGCCGGCTTTTTTTGCCGCTGCTATTTTAGCCATCACTTCGGGGTCATTATTAAGCACGCCCGGAAAGTTCATTACCTCTGTAAGGTATTTAATCTCGTTGCGTTGCAGCAAAGCAGCAACATCATCAGCATTTAAATTAGCGCCTGCCGTTTCAAATATTGTGGCAGGTACACAGCTTGGTGCACCGAAATTAAATTTGAAGGGAACGGTTTTGCCATTCTCAATCATGTACTCCACGCCTGCAATGCCGCAAACATTTGCAATTTCGTGCGGGTCGCTTACGGTGCCAACAGTGCCATGCACAACAGCCAGGCGCGCAAACTCTGCCGGTACCAGCATCGAGCTTTCTATATGCACATGGGCATCTACAAAGCCGGGAAGGATGTAGGGTAAAGCCTCATTGGTATGCTCAATTTTTTGGATTGATTGTATTCGCCCGTCGGCAATAGTAAGCTTGGCGGGGTAAATATCTTTATTGGTTATATCAACAAATTGGGCTGTAATTGCTTGCGACATTATTGAGGAATGAATCTGTAATCAGACGGAGAGCCGGGAAAAAATGGCTAACAGTTCTAATTGCAAACTTACCCCTTTGTCGGCATTGTACCATTGCTGTAACGCAATTTTCTTTTCATCCATTGGCACATGGTCTTTGAGCAATTGATCATATAAAGCCTGGCAGCCGGCCGGCCTGGGGCCCCAGACAGCAAGTTCGTTATTATTCTGATCGGCGATAATTACTTTGGGGATTGATTTGCTTCCATTGGTTAGATATTGATTGATAAGGAATGGCTCGGCGTCCCTTAACTGGTAATCGACCTTTATTAATGGATTAAGTTCAGATAACCTGTGTATAAAAGGTATGCTATGCGATGCATCGCCGCACCAGGGCTCAGTAATAATGGTCCAGAATTGCGGCTGGGTTATGCGTTCTATAAGGCCAGCCAAAGCTTCATTCAAAATGCCCGATTTTAGCCAGCGATGCTGCCGTGCCCAGTTTAGCTTTGTATAATTCAGGTAGTCTGGATTATCGTAAGGAGATACAGGGTTGGGATCGTTTATAATATCTTGAAAGATCTGTTGATAGCTAATAAAATCCATTATACCGTTAGCGTTAAATTTCCTGATAAAGCAATATACGTAAAGTAAAATCAACAGATTGTAGCTTTGGCTATTGTTGACAGCCTGCCGACAAATTTTTATTTAACATTTTTCAAAAAAATATTGTTAAATAAAAAAGAAAAAATCGTAAATTGTAATTACCAATAATTATAAACCAATACATCATGAACAGAAGAATAGGTATCGTACTTATACTTTGGGGTATAGGTGTGCTAATCGGAAGTGGCTACGTGGTTCCTGATATTGAACATAGGATGGATTTGGGCCCAAGTTTAATTTCACAATCGCAAAATGCCATTAATTGGTGGCCATATATAAGCGCAGTATTATGCCTGGCGGGGATTATTTTTCTGCTAAATTCACCGGCTCACAACCTGCGTCGTTATGATCATAACCATAGCTAATCCCTGTTAAATTTTTTGAGCAGCTTTGATCTTGAAATAGGTATTAATTGTATTTACAGTTAGGTTTTGTGGCGCAGTTAATATGGATTGTATGCCGTGGCTATTGAGTTCTTTTACAATCTGTTTTTTCTCGTATACAAATTTATCGGCAATGGTTTTGGTATAAATGCTTGCTACATCTGTGGCTGGGCCCTCACTCATTTCCTTTAGCGAGGTGTTTTCGAAAAATACCACCAGCAACAGGTGAAACTTTGAAATTTGTTTCAGAAAAGGCAACTGTCGTTTTAAGGCCGAAAGACTTTCTATATTGGTAAAATATACTACCAGGCTACGCTGTTTTAATGTATGCCGTATGGTATTGTACAGCAACTCGATGTTGGTTTCGAGGTAGCGTGTTTTCTCGCGGTATAGCACCTCCATTATTTTATTGAGATGGGCAGGCCGGTTGTCGGCAGGTATAACGGCCCCTTTTTTATCTGAAATGGTAATTAATCCTGCCTTATCCTCCTTATAAAGGGCAACGCTTGATAGTACCAGGCTGGCATTAATGGCATAATCTAGCAGGCTCAAACCTTCGAAAGGCATCTTCATTACCCGCGATTTATCGATAACACAATACACATGCTGCGATTTTTCTTCGATGTATGAGTTAACCATAAATTGACCTTTGCGGGCAGTAGCTTTCCAGTTGATGGTGCGATAATCATCGCCGGCAACATAGTTTTTAATCTGCTCAAACTCGGCGCTGTTACCAATTCTGCGGATTTTCTTAATGCCAATCTCGTTCAGGCGGTTAGAGGCAGCCATCAGTTCATATTTGCGCATTTGTAAAAAAGAAGGATACACAGGTAGCGTACGGGCCTGTTGAAAAATATATCGCCTGCTAATTAAGCCTAAAGGCGAGCTTACATATACCAGCAGGTTGCCAAACTCATACTCGCCGCGTTTGGTAGGGCGAAGACTATATTTTATAAGCTGTTGTTGCTGATTTTTTAAAGTGGTATTAAACCACACATCGCGCTTTTGAAACTGATAGGGTATCTCATCTATAATACCCGCCTTAACATTAAACGTATAAAAGCTTTTTATAGCTATGCCAATCTCATTTTCGTCTCCGTTGCTCAGTTTATCCGGCGCTTCACGGTGCGATTCAACGCCTTGCTTTAAACTATAAAGTACCCACAGATCTATAATTACTAAAAGTACAAGGGTGTAGAAGAAAATGAATGGAACTATACCTAACCAGGGTAGAAAAAATGCAAGTAAAAATAATAAGGCAGCGATGCCCATGCCGGCAAATAAGCGCCGGTTGAGGAACAGATTTTTATAAAAATTGGCGAAAAATGTTTTCACTAACGTGGGATCTCTATTTTTTGAAATATCTGCGCAACAACTTCATCAGGCGAAATGCCTTCCATTTCTTTTTCGGGTGTAAGCATAATGCGGTGCCTCAGTACAGATGGGGTTACCCGGATAATGTCATCTGGCGTAATAAAATCACGACCATTGATCGCTGCAATAGCCTTGGCCGCATTTACAATAGCCAGCGAAGCCCGCGGAGACCCACCCAAAAACAAGGAATTATTTTTGCGGGTTTCCTGAACTACTTTGGCCACAAACTCCAGTAGCTTAGGTTCAACGTGCAATCCGCGTACTATTTTACGCAGCTCAATAATTTGTTGCGATGATAGCACCGGTTTAATGTCCGCCAGCTGATCGGTTGTTCTGTGCTGGTGCTGCTGGGTAATAATGGCAATCTCTTCTTCCAAGGTTGGGTATTTAACCTCTATTTTGAATAAAAATCGATCGAGCTGCGCTTCGGGCAAGCGGTAAGTACCTTCTTGGTCAACCGGGTTTTGGGTGGCCAGTACTAAAAACGGTTCTTCCATTTTAAAACTGTGCCCATCAATGGTGATCTGGCGTTCTTCCATTACCTCAAACAATGCAGCCTGCGTTTTGGCAGGTGCACGGTTAATTTCATCGATCAGGATAATGTTACCAAATATAGGGCCTTGTTTAAACTCAAAATCAGCTGTCTTTGGGTTGAAGATCGATGTACCCAACACATCAGAAGGCATCAGATCTGGCGTAAATTGGATGCGCGAAAACTGTGCGTCAATGCTCTTAGCAAGCAGCTTGGCAGTCAGTGTTTTAGCAATACCGGGCACGCCCTCTATCAGCATGTGGCCATCCGCCAGTAAGCCGGCTATCAAGAGTTCAATAGTATCCTGCTGACCTACCACTATTTGAGCTAGTGAAGCTTTTATGCGGACTACAGCTTCGCTAAGCTGGCTAAGGTCTGTACGTTGTTCAAAAAAATCCTGTTCCATATTAGCTGGATTGAGTATAAAATTGTTCTATGTTTCGGTTGAGTTCTATCAGTTCTTTATCGCTTACCTGCTGCCCGTTGCGTATGCTTATAAATTGCCAGATCAGTTTTTGCACCAATGGCAATTCCATACCGCTTTTCTGGGCTAATGCATGCGTAAAATCATCATCAAGCTGGTTAGTTTTTAAGTAGTGTTGGGTACGTACAAATTCTAAAAAATAAACCATCTTTTTCTGTGCAATGTTATGGTTATCGCGTTGTTCGTAATAAACATGGCCAACCACTTTAGCAAAATCAACAGCGGTATTATTTAATGGCTCGATGATAGGTATAATGCGCTGGCGGCGTTTAATTTCATAAAGCACAAATATCAGCAAACTAAAAAGTGCAATGTAAAAAGCGCTTTTAAGCATTGGGTTTCTTAAAAACACACGCATCATTGATTCTTCACCGCTGCGGCCTTGCGTATAATACTCGTCCCAAAATACATTGCCTGTAGGTTTTAAGTTAGATAAAGCGATGGCTGCATATTTGGCTCCCTTGGGCTGCAATAAGGCATAATTGGTAAACAACATTGGGCTGGCATTAAAATAGATGTTGCCTTTACCCATATTATATTTAATAAAGTTGGCCCGATGGTCTCCGTTTTCTCCAAGCATCAATGCCTTCGTGGTATCTAACTTAATAAAGTAACCGTTGTCTATTTTTTTATCAATGTTATAATATTCGGCAGTATCTATGTTCTTATTCAAAAACCTAACCGGGTGATCATGATCGTTGAGTACGAATAGGTCTGCAGAGGTTTGTATTTTAAGCATTTTACCGATATACGGCCCAAACCTCGATGCGGCTATAAATACATCATTACCTGCTTTAACATATTTCTGCAGCTTGTTATAATCGTACTCATTAATGTTGGCATCCTCACAGATAATAATGTAAACGCCATGCACGTCGCCATGATCGCTTATTACATTGTAAGCCGGTTCGCGGTAGGTTTGTACATTAGCCTTCGGGAATATATCATGCAGTCGGTTAAAAAGGATATAAGTGCCGAAAGGGATCTTGTCGTTATTGTTTAAGGTCTGGGTCCAATCGATAGTTTTTGGCCGGTTGTATTGCATAACCAGGTAAACAACCATTAATGCCGACACCAGAAAGATATATATTTTCAGGTCCTTCATGGCAGCATTTGTTTAAAGTTGTTAAACAAATTATGGATGTTCTGAAAAGATGCACTATCGATAGCAAATTCGCCATACCATACATATTCAAACTGGCGGGTTACAGCTCTGAATACCCGGCGTTGTTCGGCATCTGTAAGTTCGTTTAAATATGCCGAGTTGGTTTTCTCGATTCTCCATTTGATCAGCCCGGCATCATTAAGCTGCTTTAGCGCACGCAAATACAACAGGCGAACAGCAAGGCGATAATTGCCATCAGCCTTTGCTTTTTCAATTTCATCATCAAAATTTATTTCGTGGATATTTTCAATAGCGCCTGTACTCAGCAAATCAACCGGCATTGAACGGCGGCTAAAAATATTGATGCCGTTATTAGTGGCAAATTTAATGATAGCCACAACGATGATAATGCCAATAACAGCCCAGAAAATATAACCTATGTATGGCGAAGTATGCTTTGCCGGTTCGCCTTGTTTCGAATTTTGCAGCCAGTGCCATACCCAACTCCAGAAGCGGTCCCACCAACTTGATTGGTGTGTTTTTTCTTCGTAATAGTCAAAATCGGGGCTGTCAGCAAAACCCTTTAAGGCTTTATCATTTAAATGGCGAATGCTGATGCGGCTGCTATCTACCTTTAGATGCTGTATAGGCTTTGCCATCACTACATGCAGTTTTGATGCAATAGGAGGAGGGTTGCCCTTTACAGAATCTTTTAAGATAACAGCAATTTTACCGACGGCCATATTTTAATATTCTTCAGTAGTTGTATGATCGGCATCGGTATCCTTAACACCAAACCTTTCTATGCGGCTTAGCAAACTTGTACCGTCGCTTTGTTCGGTTAGGCTATAGTAATTTAGCGCTAATGCAATTACTGGTAGTATGTATAGAAATTGAAAGCAGCCAGAGATAACCATCATTGGTAATGTGTATATGGTTGTGATACTAACGCCGCTTACGAGTGCATACACCTCAACCAATACTCCTAAAGGGATAGCCAATACAGTATATGCTGCCAACAATACGATGGAAACAACAATCATGCTGCCGAAAACACGCCACCAGTTATTTTTGATAATCTGGAAACAGCGGCTTATAGCATAACCAAAAGTGGTATTTTCCATAATAATGATGGGCAGTATTAAACCCAGTACGGTAAAAAGATAAATGCCCGGTAGCAGGCAAAATACCGTGCCCAGCATGCCAAGTATTGATATTACAATAATGGCACCCAGTATCCGCATAAAATAGAATTTAAAATACGACCACACTTCTTCTACCGTGGGCGCTTCATTACCCTTTTCGCGGTATAAGGTAACAAAGCATAATGTAGTCATTGTAGTTGCGGTAATATTTAATAAACCAAACAACATCGACAAAAAGTAAAAAGCTGTAAATACGGAGGTGCCTTCTTCCATGTGCAGCCGCATTTCATAATAGTTTACAATGCTTACAATAAGGCCTGTTACTAAGAATACCCCACAAATAGTGAAATAGACTTTTAATAGTGGCTTAAAGTTCTGCCTTAAAAAAGTAATGCTGTCCCTTACTATTTCGTCAAGGTCTCGTATCTTAATTAATTCAATTTTGGGTTGCATTGATATAGGGGATAGTTTTTTGGTTGCGTGATAATTTTATAGGATATATAATTACATACCAGATCATAAAAAGCAATGAGCTTAGCAATATCCCAATGCTTAACCAGGCAGGCATTTCTGTGTGGCGTGTTACAAAGCTTTCAAATATAGCGGCTGTAACCACTATGGGTAAAATGCCGAGGGTTATTTTCATACCTTCTATGGCGCCTCTTTTAAATGATACCATGCGGGTGTATGTTTTAGGGAACAGGATGCTGTTACCAAAAACCAACCCGGCAGCGCCGGCTATGATAATACAGGAAATTTCTAAGGTGCCATGAATCCAGATTACCAGGATTGACTTTAAGCCGAAGCCTTTACTAAAAAAAAAATATTCGAAAGCGCCCAGCATAATGCCGTTTCTGAAAAGAGAAAGCACGGTGCCTATCGAACAAAAGATGCCTAGTATAAAACATAGCACGGTTATGTAAAGATTATTTTGAGCGATCATTATAAACATGCTGAACGAGTCGCCTTGTTTATATACACCGAAGGGATCGCCTTTGGCAATATTCTCGTTAGTCATGTTCACATAATCATCGCCCATTATCAGTTGTACAAAGGCTTTATCATATTTGGCCGAAAGCACACCGATGAGCAAAAAAGCGATGAAAAATATAAAGGAGTATAGTAGTTCTTTATGATGTTTTTTAAATAATAAGGGCAGCTCGTATTTCCAGAAGAGTACAAAACGGTTGCTATCTTCTTTCTTGTTTTTGTAGATAGACTGGTGAAAACCAGTAGCTATTTTGTTAAGGTAACCAACTGTTTTCGACTGCGGATAGAAGGTTTTTGCATACGCCAGATCATCAGTAATGGCTATAAAGTGTTCAGCAATTTCGTCAGGATCTTTGGTTTGCAAATTTTCATATTGCTTCCAACGTTCCGAGTTTTGCTTTATAAATAATGCTTCGCGCATGCAGTGATAAGTTGGCCTGTTTTAATTGCTAATAATAAATATTTTTTTTCATTGATGTCGATTATTCACGCGCCAAATTTATATTTGTTACACATGCAAACCATCAAAATAACCACCGCACAAAATATCGACATTGATTATGAACTGGCAGGGATAGGCGACCGCTTTTTAGCCCGCCTGGTAGACTATGCTATTTTTATAGGCATGTGTGGTGTAACAACAATTGTTTTGGCTTTTTTTGCGCCCAACTCATCAGCATCATCATCAAATTCATCCTCATATGATTTAAAAACAGGTTATATTATGCTCATTGTAACCTGGTTGCTATTGTGCGTTTTGTATGATGTGCTTTGCGAGGTATTCTATAACGGGCAAACTGTTGGTAAGCGTACCTTAAAAATAAAAGTAGTAAGCATTAATGGCAACAGGCCTAAAGTTGGCCAATACCTGTTAAGATGGGTGTTCAGATTGTTAGATTTTGGCATTACAGGTGGTTGCGCGGCAATTGTAACGGTAGTACTCTCAAAAAACAGGCAACGCATAGGCGATATAGTTGCCGGTACCGCAGTAGTTAAAGCAACCGCTGCCAATAAATTTGACGACCTGGTTTTTGCGCCCATTGTTACCGAGCACGAAGTTCAATACGCAGCCGTATCGCAACTAACAGATGATGATATTGTATTGATACACGATGTAATAAAAAACTTTAACCGTACGCGCAACAGCGGTATGGTTTATAAGTTGGCAGTACAAATTAAAAAACACCTTGGCCTAACCAGCCCGGCCAATATGAATGAATACCAGTTTTTGGAAGCCGTATTACTCGATTACAAATATGTAACTGCAGGTGCGGGTCTTGGAAATAATATTACAACCGGCCCGATGTAAATTTATAGAGGTAAGCGCCTGTAACTACCATTAACGTAAGCACATATGCTGCTTTTTTAACAATAGGTTTTTTGCTGAAGTTGAAGCGGCTATCTGGTATACCTAACACCAGCAAAAATATGAACAGGAGGGTGGCGGGTTGATATTTAAAACTCTCCGTAAAATCGCCCCGCATTAAGGCTATAACAGAGCGTTGAAGCCCGCAAAGTGGGCAATCTATCCCAGTGAATTTCTTGAATGGGCATGGAAGCAAATTATTTTGCAGCCAGTTAATGGCATTAGCATAGCCGCAAAATAAGTTGCTTGTCATTGATATGCTTACGCGTTTATATCATAAGGTTTTTGGTAATCATCGGCACCGTAAACGGTTTCGTTAAAAGGGTTAGGGCCGTATTGGTTTTCACCTGTCTCGCTGGGGGTACAGGCTAAAATAAGGTTATAAATAGGCACAATTATATACCAGCCTGATTTACCAACATCGTGCATGCGACGAACGCCAACAGCAATGCTGGGTATTAAGATCGCAACATCATAAATATAAACTAAGAAAGGTGAATTAATAAGCCTTGTAATAAATCCCAAAGCAAAGGCTATAATAATGTTAAATAATGCAAAGTACCAATACTCGCTACGGCTTGCGCGGCCATTAAAAACGGCATACTTTTTTAATACGGTTAAATACCAATTCATAGATAAGTGTTTTAAGTCCCTACTCGTATGGCTTTTCGGTTACGCCCCGTTTTGGATAGTTTCTGGTCTCTATTCAGGTTAAACAAATATATCTTTTTAATTGTTTTATTTAATTGAAGGATTGGCCTAAGTATCAAAAACTTAACAAAGCAGTTTGTATCCTACACCGCGTATACTCATAATTTGTACATCGGGTTCGTCTTTAAGCATTTTGCGTAAATGTGCCATAAAAACATTCATGCTGTTGGCGTTATAGTAACTATCATCGCCCCATATTTTCATTAAAGCTTCCTGTCGTTCTAAAATTGAATTTTTGTGGACGATGAGCATCTCCAGCAATGAGGCCTCTTTATACGACAGATCGTAAGTACCACCCGAAGTTTGCAATTGCTGGTTTACTGTATCTAATTTACAAGTCCCAAATTCAAAAAGTGTTTGGCTATCATCAGTCTGTTGCGCACCCTTAAATCGTGATAACAATGCTTCAATCCGCACCAATAACTCAATCATGCTGAAGGGCTTTTTAAGATAGTCATTACCGCCACTTTTAAAACCTTTTACCACATCCTCTGCCAGTGATTTAGCGCTTAAAAATATGATAGGTGCGCCGGCGTTTATTTTCCTGATATCCTCGGCCAGTGTGTAGCCATCTTTAAGGGGCATCATAATATCTAACAGGCAAATATCCGGTTGGGCATCCTTAAACAATTGCAGGGCAATATCGCCATCAGAAGCCTGCAATACCTCATAACCTTTGGCTTTAAGGTTATCACTTACAATTTGTGCCAGAAAGGGTTCGTCCTCGGCGTATAGTATTTTATATTTCATGATGATGCAAGCGGTAAGTGAATAATAAAATTACTGCCTTTGCCCGGCTCACTAATAAGTTTGATATGGCCACCATGTTTTTCAACCATTTGCTGTACGTAGTTTAAACCCAGGCCGGTCCCTTTTACATTGTGTACATCTGTAGTGCCAGCCGGCACCCTGAAGAACCGTTCGAAAATACGGTCGTGATAAATACCTGCAATGCCGGGGCCGTTATCTTTAAAACTAATAATTACTTCGCGGGCATTAACGGCGCAGCTAACATTTAACTTAACACCTTTACCTCCGTATTTTAAGGCGTTTTCTATGAGGTTATAAAATACATTGGTAAGGTGCACAGGGTCTCCGGTTACAAAACAGGGCTTATCCAAAGGTTGCCAGGTAAGTTCGGCCCCGGCATTCTCAATTTGTAGCCGCATGGAAGTTATAACCTGTTGCAGGCCTTGCTGTATATCAAAAAGTTCTTTACGCAGATGCGTTTGCCCGCTATCCAATTGTTCAAGGTTCAATACCTTCTCAATCATCAGGTTCAACCGTTTTAATTCGCTACGGCTAATCTCGAGGTAGTTCCTTAATGTTTGAGGGTCGCTCTCCAGGTTGTATTCCATTATAGACTCTAAGGCAATAGCAACAGTTGCTACCGGGGTTTTAAGCTCATGCGTCATGTTGCTGGTAAAGGATAAGCGTGCCTGGGCGTACACACGCTGATTATACATTAGCCTTAAAATAAAGAAAAACACAGCCCCGGTTAGTATCAGCATAAAGCAAGAAGAAAACAGGTAATAGCGCATCCGGTAAAATACCGCCCAGTTTATTGATGGTACAACTAATTGATAGGTGTGGAAAAAAGTGAGGTTATAAGCGTATTGCTGGCTACTAAATGCTGCCTGGCGGATTTGCTCTTTTGATAACCCGCTTGCTAATGAGTCACTATCATAATTATAAACAGCATGGTTGGCTGTAACCGAAATGCCTTCGTGCTTAAGTTGCTGCTGAACCAGGCTGTCCATGCGCTTAAGGTCTGCTGTGTCCAGGGTTCGTTCATGTTCCTGGGTATCGCCGTCATCAAACCTCATGGTGCGCCTGTGGCGTTTATAATTGGGTTTCCCATTAACAAAGCGTAAGCTGATATCAAAAATGGTACTGTCGCCTACAATATTGAAACTGAAGCGACTGCCAACCTGGTGAAACCGCATACTATGGTAAGCCTGACTAAATTGCAACCATTCTGATGATAGGAAAAACTGTTTAAAATTCTCATTACTCCCCTTGCCCGGCTTTGCACTAATATAGGTGTTCATTTTGGCTGCATTTACCACTACCTGCTCCAGGTCGCGTTTTATCTGCACACGTTGAGCTTTAAATAACTGACTGAGCCAGGCTAATTGTAAAGCCACGCTTACCACAATCACAAAGATTACCAAAGGGTATGCATACCGGTTCGAAAGCCATTTCATAACACGAAGTTGATGATAATTAGTTAGGTAGCATGATGTAATACTACGATTTAATGTTATTTAATGTTGCTTAATGTGCCTTAATATAGCAACATGGTAGGTTTGCTGTATGAAAAAGATCATATTATTATGTTTGTTTTTACTGCCATTTATATTGCACGCACAGCAAACATTAAAAGGAATAGTTATAGATGCCCAGGGCCACCCTTTAGATGCTGTTACCATAACCTTAAGCCAGCAAAATAAGAACATTGCTTCGGCTTTTGCCGATTCCGGAAAATTTGTATTGATCAAAGTAAATAATGGAAGTTATACATTATCTGCCACGCTGGTGGGTTACAAATCAATAATCAGAACAATTGAAGTGCCGAAAGATAGCCTGAAGATTGTGATGCAACCCGATAGCAAGCAACTAAAAGAAGCAACAAAGTGATGTTATAGATGCTATGGAAATGAACATCTCAAAAAATTAATTTAAAGTACGTTCCATCTGGGTCGATTAAAATAAAAATTGTATGGAAAAAGATATAATAAGTTGAATAACTATACAGATAGAGCAGAAGGATAAAATAATAACAAAAGAGG
>CAHJXH010000100.1 GCA_903644075.1 Sphingobacteriaceae bacterium
CCATCACCTGCCTGGCTGGCTGTTATCGTGATATCCCCAGCGCCTGTGATCGTTACCATATTCGTAGCCGCATCATATGTGGCTCCTGAAACCGAATAACTAACCGGCAAACCCGAGTCTGAACTTGCAAGACCCGCTATACTGAATGGTACATCGCCATAGGTTTTGGACAGTGTTATATTTTGGGTAATCGTCTGGCTTGCCTTACCGATCTGGATCATTTTAGTCAGTTGCGCTGTACCATAATTGGTTGCGTCTGCGGTTGATGGTGTATAAGTCACCGTCAGATCCTGGCTGCCTACTGCAAATATATCATTCGGTACGGCTGCCACCGTTGGGTTAAAGCTATAAGCAAACGTTCCGTTTGTCATCGCAACTCCATTGATATCCGTTACCGTTGGTTGTGGCAGCGTACTGAAGTGCTGTCCGTAGCTGTACACACCAGGAGACGGATCCAAATTCCAGGTAAGTATCGGTGTAGCCTTTCCTACGTGTACCGTAACCGTTTTGATGGTTGGATTATAATTCGCATCATCTGGTGATGCCGGGGTATAAGCGGCCTGAAGCATATCATCACCGGTTGGCAACACCGTAGTTCCGTCTATAGGCACACCGCCAAAAGTATAAGCTATGGTGCCTGCTAATGCAGGTGTTGTTGTGCCCGATTTGGCTGCAGTTGCTGCAAATACCGATGCATCTAACAATGTACCATAAGTCATTGTTGTAGCCGGGCTCCAGTTGATTTGCGGTGTAGCTTTATTTATACTAAACGGAACATTAAGAACAGCAGCATTATAGGTATTGGTAGCAGCCTGGCTTATAACCAGAATAGCATTTCCAGCACCTGTTATGGTTATTACTTTACCACTAATTGTAGCGCCGGTACTACCGGTGGCTAATGCATAAGAAAATACCCCGGCAGATGCCGAATGTGGTTGTAACAGGTCTTCAACATTAAAATCGGCGTCGCCATAAGTTTTAGATATGGTACCCGTAATGCTAATAACCGGATTACCTTTGGGTGTTACCTGCACAATATTGGAAGGGGCGCTTTCTTTAGTCGACGTAACTGCCGTTACATAAAAATACAGCGTAGTACCATTATTTATGGGGATATCAGAATTATATGTTGTGGTATTTGCGTCAACACTTGTAAGGAGGCTTAGATTAGTAGCTGATGTGCCCTCATATATATTATAACCAACAACATTGTCGGTGGGGTTATTGGCATCCCAGTTTAGTTCATAACTACCATCAAGCGAAGTTGCAAGTAAATTTGTTGGGCTTCCCGGTGTTGCAGTATAGTTTACATTATAAGTAGCAGTTGCATTTTGATCTCCGTTAATATCAGTTACTGCCGAAGCTAAAGATACAGTTATCAGTTCTGGCCCATTCCCTGTGGGCACCAGGTTAGCACTATACAGCTCCTTGGCGGCAAAAGTCTCTACCCTGTTATTATTTCTATCTGCAACATAAATAATTCCACTTTTATCAGCGGCAATTCCTGATGGAAAGCTAAGGTTGCCATTACCTGAATTTGCCGTTCCTCCTACAACACCTAAAAAGTTGCCGTTTGCGGCATTAAATATCTGCACACGCGATTTGGTACTTTTATCAACTACATAAATTTTTCCTGTTCCGTCTGTTGTTATACCCGCCGGTGATAGAAACTGTCCGTTACCATTACCCGAACCGCCAATTATTGCAACTCCATTACCAGACGCGTCAAATTTTACAACTCTTTTATTACCCAGATCTGTTACATAAATAAAGTGATTAGCATCAACCACCACACCCGAGGGGCTAAAAAATTGCCCGGCACCGCTACCGGCACCTCCAATCGATCCTATATAAGCCCCTCCACTGTTAAGATCAAATATCGCTATCCTGTTATTTCCAGAATCAGCAACGTATAAATGATTGGTGGCAGGATCTATATAAATACCTTGAGGGGCTGCTAACTGACCTGTGCTAATTGTACCACTTGTACCTATAGAGCTGGAATACACACCCGGACTGCTGAATACCTGGATGCGATTATTACCTGCATCTGCAACATAAATTTTGCCACCTGCATCAACTGCGATGCCATATGGGCTGCTAAATTGCCCGGTGCCGGTACCTAAGGTTCCAAATTGTTCTGAATAAGATCCATCGGAATTAAAAATTTCGACACGGTTATTATCGCCGTCAGTAACATAAGTCTTTCCACCGGCAGCAACAGCTATATCATTAGGCTTCGTCAAATTTCCATTGCCGGTTCCTAATGTTCCAATTTGATTTGAATAAGTTAATGTAACTTTTTGCGTCAGTCCTGATAAAGTTGCATTGGCAGTAGGTATTGTAAAACTCGAGAGAGCAAGTGTTGATGATGTAGTTCTGTCTAACGTTATCGTAATTGCAATTGGCGAAGAACTAACAGAACCTCCTGAAGGCACTGGCCCTGTAATTGTTGTTGGAAATGTAGTAGCAGGCGGAGGAGTGTATTTACCTGCAATTGCCGCCGTGTAATTAGCGTACCCTAAAGTGACAAGAATTAGAAGTAAAAGTTTTTTCATTTAGAAAGCTTTGCAATATGTTCAGGTAACGTATTGTCTATATGTGGCTCATCTTTTTTTGATGACATGGAAATATACCACAATAAACAAATTATAACAAGCAAAACTGGAGCGTTGTGCCATAGTTCAAATATAATCACATTAGTTAAAATGCACTGAGCAGCAACATATTACAAATGTAACAATTTTGATATAATGAAACTTTTTCAAAATGGGTCTTTTCACCCCCAAATAGGGTCATTACACGGCGAAAATACTCAAAAAAATTACTTACAATACTTTCTTCTTACTTAAATAAGTAAGCTTATTATGTAAGATTTTAGCGAAAAGCGATAGGGAAATATCCAATCAAATGGTAAAAAAGTATTATTTGTATTTCTTATTTGTTAATACTTTTAACACTGTATAAATTACTATATTATTTTTTAGCCCCTCGCCTATCAGTTGCCGGCTAAAAACCAGCCAAATTTGAACTTAAACACTTACTTAAAACAATTATTGCCATGAAATACGGTATAGCTCTTGCACTTTTTCTGCTTATTTTTTCAGATATGGCCTACGCCCAGTTAGAATTACAACCCTGGGGAAACCTTAGCGGCATACGTAAAGATGGCCAGCTCTTTAGTTTTGAATCGTCGTTAACAGTGGTTGATAAGGACTGGACGAAAAGTCAAAGCACCAAAAAAGAAGCACAACAACCGAAATATACAAGGGATGGAAACAAGCAAATTGTAAGCACCGCAATAGATAGTTTATTGTTAGTTGAAACAGTAAAAGATGAGGGTAGCGGCAAGGCTAAAATTAACATTGAAGCCACAGCGAAAAGAGACATGGCGATTGAAGGTATATTTTTCAAAATAGCCCTTCCTTGTATGTATAATAATGGCTCCATAATAGCAGAAAGTAGTGCTATTCCTTATAATATTGCCCAATTAACCAAAGAAAATCTCAAAGTTTTAACCAGGGAACTTACTATTACCGGCAACAAGCAGCAATTAAAGTTTAGTTTTAAAAATTCCACGTCAGTTATTATAAAGAACACCAATAACGGCACAGAAATTTACATACCTATACAAACCAGTAATATTGCGAAAGGACAAGATATTATACAAGAATTCGGCCTGACTGTTTCGGGCGAAATAAATACTAATCCGGTTCATGTTAAAGTAGACCCAACTGCTCAGGGCCGGGTATTTGTAGGCTTTGGTGGAAACTTTCGTCTGCAAAAACCACAGACAGACCCGGAGGTAATTGATTATTGCCTTAACAATATGCGCGTTGCCTGGGGACGTGTGGAAATGCCATTTGCCCAGTGGCAACCAGAGAAAGATGCAGACCCGCTGCAACAAGATCCAAATGGTAATCTCAACACCCATGTGCGCGAATCGATGGAGATGGCGCAGCGCCTTCAAAGGATAGGCATGCCAATTATATTAACATCGTGGAATGCACCAAAATGGGCTATTATCGGCGAGCCGCACTATCGCCAGCCTAAACCGGGCGAACAATGGGGCAACCAGCTTAATGCCGATAATATGCAGGCTACCTATAAATCGATAGCAGACTATATTGTATACCTGAAAGATAAATTCGGTGTTGATATTACCCTATTTTCATTTAACGAATCTGATTTAGGAATTAATGTACGGATAACCCCGCAAGAACATGATGCCCTAATTAAAGGCCTCGGTGCCTATTTCGTATCGAGAGGGCTAAAAACCAAAATGCTATTGGGTGATAACTCGGATGCCACCACTTATGAGTTTATTTACCCGACATTGAATGACCCTGATGCTAAGCCATACATCGGTGCTATCTCTTTCCACTCGTGGCGTGGTTGGGAAACCGAAACTTTACAAAAATGGGCTGATGCAGCTAAGAAGATCAATGTGCCGCTTATTGTAGGCGAGGGCAGTATCGATGCTGCGGCCTGGAACTACCCGGATATATTTCAAGAGCAAACCTATGCCATTGAAGAGATTAACCTTTACCTGCGCTTGCTAAAAATCTGTCAACCTATAACCATATTACAATGGCAGCTCACGGCCGATTATTCGCCATTAATTGGTGGCGGTATTTTCGGTAATGATGAACCGCTGCACCCTGGTCAACGCTTTTGGAATTTGAAGCAGCTGGCATCAACACCTAAAAATTCGACTTATATAACAGCACAGGCAGATCAGGATAATGTGACCTGTGCCGCTTTGATCAATAAAGAGACCGATGATGTAGCTGTGCATCTGATAAACAATGGAGCCAAGCGGGATTACATTATATCTGGCTTACCTAAAACTCATAAAAAGTTGGTGCTCTACATCACATCAACCAAATTATCGATGAAAAAGAAATCGAAAATTGAGGTTGTTAATGGTGAGGCACACTTTACGCTACCTGCTGTTTGCTTCGCCAGTTTACTGACTGAGTAAGTACAAATCGAACAAGTCTGTCTGATTTTACAATCGCATGATTATGAAATCATACAGACTTGTCTGTTTTGTATTACCTTTGCTTTCATATTCAAGAAAGCAATATGAAAGACCAGGCAGGAGTAAAAGAAAGAATCATGACAACGGCTTGTCGTTTGTTTTATGAGCAAGGTTACCAGGCTACGGGTATTAACCAAATTATAGATGAGGCCCAGATTGCCAAATCGAGCCTGTACCAACATTTTGCTTCGAAAGAATTATTACTGAACGAATACCTGCTAACCCATAAAGAGCAGTGGCAGGTTGAAATTGTCGATTTCCTGGGTCATTTACCTGATGGCAAAGAAAAGCTATTGGCTCTTTTCGATTTCAGAAAGTGGAGACTAGAGCGAAATCATTTTAAAGGCTGCACCTTTTCGCGCGTGGTTTATGAATTGCCTAATTTGAACGAGAGTTCGGCAGACATTATCCGCACTCATAAAAACACCCTTAAAACATTTATTGCCGAACAATTAAAGGTCATCAAAAATCCTTATCCACAAGAGGATTTGGAGGAAATGACAGGGATGATCTTCAATCTATCAGAAGGTGCTGTTCTGCAATCAACCCTGTTTAATACCTCGCAACCCTTGGACGATTCTAAAAAAGTGGTTGCCCATCTGCTACAAAAAATTTAAAATTTCATCTTCTACCCTATTCATCATTAATATATAACGTTATGCAATCAGACTTGTCTGTGGCCACACCAACACCCATTGTTGAAAAATTTCCGTGGCTCATTTTATTTACCATTCTACTGGCTCCATTAATTACCGTGATAGATGTATTTATCATGAATGTGAGCCTGCCTACTATACAAGGTTATTTCCATGCATCAGATGGTGCAGTACAAGGCATTATTGCCTCTTACCTGGTTGGTTACTCTGTATTTTTAATTACAGGCAGCCGTGCCGGCGACCATTTCGGCCGTAAGAAAATCTTTATGGGTGGTTTATTCGTTTTCACCCTTGCATCTGCCTTGTGCGGCTATGCAAGCAGTATTGAGCAATTGATCATTTTCCGTTTTTTACAAGGTATAGCAGCCGGCTTCGCGGTTCCGCAAACGGTAACCCTTATTCAGCTTAACTTTAAACATGGCGAATACCGCAGCAAAGCATTAGGATATTATGGCATTACATTGGGTATTGCTTCGGTAATGGGCCAGTTTTTAGGCGGTTATTTTGTTACCGCCCATTGGATGCACGAGCCTTGGCGTTTAATATTCCTGATTAATGTACCTATTGGTGTAATTGCGGTTACCATGGCAACGTTTTTTATCCCGGAATCTAAAATAATTAAGAAAGCCAATTTCGATATGGGCGGCGTGTTACTACTTACTGCCGGGTTATCAGCTCTCATCTACCCCATTATCCAGGGACGCGAATTAGGCTGGCCCGCCTGGACTTTTGGATTGCTTGCCATTTCCTTCCTCATCCTGTTTGGCTTTATTCGTTATCAGTATAACCGGATCAAAAAGGAGAAGAGCGCTTTATTACCATTACACTTGTTCAAAATCAGGAGCTTTAATTTAGGGCTGGGCATGGTGTTCTTTTACTTTGCTCTATTCAGCGCATTCTTGTTATCATGTGCGTTGTTTTTACAAACAGGCCACCATGTTGATCCGCTCACTTCGGCCAGTTACTTCGTGATTCTGGGTTTTGCCTTCATGTTCTCATCGCACTGGTCTATCAAAAACGGATCGAAATTCGGCACAGGTTTATTGCAGATCTCTTGTTTATTACTCATCATTTCGTTCGCTACACAGCTCATCTGGTTTAAAGGAACCATCCCTTTTATAGCCATAGTTGTAACCTTTGTATGTTACGGTTTGGGTGCAGGTATGCTGGTACCATCGTTTTTAAAAATTGCATTGAAAGATGTTCCGCATGATCAGGCTGGTGTAGCCAGCGGTATTTACTCTACCGTTCAGCAGTTTTCATCTGCCCTGGGTGTAAGTATGATCGGCGGTGTGTTCTTCTATGTAGTGCGCGAAAAAGGCAGTTTCGATGCCGGGTATCATGCCGCATTGTATTGCCTGATGGGTTATGCATTCGCAGTTTTGATCCTGCTTTTTGTATTCCAGAGAACAGATCGTAACAAAGGAGCCTTATAATTAAGGCATCACAATAGCAGCATAAGAAATGCCTCCTTGTAAACAAACAGGGAGGCATTCACTAACTGACTATAAAGAACGATTGTTTTAGTGTTTACGATGGATGATAAAGCCATTGGTAACGGTATCCATCCCAACTTTAGGATAATATTCCATCGCTGTTGGTGCCGAAAGTAATAGCATCATGCATTGATCGCCCACGGTTTCTTTGGTTAAGTACAATAATTTTTTGCCGATGCCTTCTTTCTGATATTCCAGTTTCACTGCTAAATCTGCCAGGTAACTGGTGTAATAAAAGTCGGTTATGGTACGCGATACGCCTACCAGCAAATCGCCATCCCAGGCTGTAATTACCAGGTTCGAGTTTTCGTAGATCTTGGCAATCCGCTCAGCATCATCTGTCGGGCGCTTCAGTCCGGCACTGTTATATAAATCTATAATTTGTTGTGCTGTGGGTTTAACGTCGGTTTTGTAAGTGATATTCATATAGCTGGTGGTTATTAATAATTCAAAAATAAGTACCATCAGGACTACCTATATCGTCCAGAATAAAAAAACAAGATAGTCCAATCCAAGATCTTTTTCAGTCTATTTTGAACCAGAATGTAGTGCATTAAAGAATTAACAAAGTGTAAGCGCAGACGATTATTAATGAGGTGTTTATTTTATTATTAATGAGCTTCCTACGTCGGTTCTTCGTTACATTCAAAATGATAACGTATTTAAGGAATTTCCTCCCGACAACTTATAACAGACAACCAACAACACACAATTAGTTATAGCCTATTACACTGCCGGTAACATTATCGCTAAACATTTGCTGTTAAAAAAGCTAGTTAATACCTTGGCTTTTGCAATTCGAGAGGTTATTTAACCTTGTATTAACAATAATTTATGATTAAACTTTACAAACAGATCTTCCATATTTCGTTGATATTAACAACGGCTACCGGTTTTGCGCAACAGGTAAAACTAAGCTCCAATGTTGAGCAGGCTATGCAGCAAGTTAGTCCGGATGATATCAAAGCACATATCACCTACCTGGCCGATGATAAACTGAAAGGCCGTGGCCCGGGCACTGAAGGCTACCAGATGGCGGTTGATTATGTAGTTGGCCAGCTTAAAGGCCTCGATGTTAAACCCGCAGGCGAAAACAATACGTGGCTGCAAACTGTAAGGCTACGTAAAGCATTTATTGGCGATGCAAGCCTGTCAATCTCCAACGGACCGGCTAACAGCACCAATATTACTAAAGGTAAAGACTATGTAGTTTATCCAAATCCATTGTTGCCACAGGTAAGTTTAAATACTGCCCCGCTGGCCTTTGTAGGCTATGGCATCAGCGAACCGGGTTTGGGTTATGATGATTATGCCGGGCTTGATGTTAAAGGCAAAATTGTGATCATCACTCGCGGCGCACCTGAGAAGTTTTCATCATCAGTTTCGGCGCACGTAATGAATGCGTCGCAGATCTTGAAAGTAGCTGCCCAGCATGGCGCGGTAGGTGTAATTATGGCGTCTGCCGATTCCACCGCACGCATGGCTAATATCAGTCGTGGTGTTTATAGCATTATGGATGATAAAGGAGCAGTTTCGGTATCACGTACCTTTTATTCAAAACAGCTAAGCTTATATGCAAGTATCAATTATGCCTTGTTTAATTCATTATTGCAGCAGGCAGGTAAAAATCTACAGGAAATATTGCCGCAATTAAAAGCTGGTCAACCCGCTTCTACCCTTTTAAAAGCTAGTGCGAGTGCTTCGTTAAACTCCACTTATCAGGACATTCTAAGCTACAACGTAATTGGTAAAATTGAAGGATCGGACCCTAAATTAAAGAATGAATACGTGGTGCACAGCGCACACTTAGATCACCTGGGTATTAGTACACCTGTGCAGGGCGATTCTATTTACAACGGCGCTCACGATAATGCTTCGGGTGTGGCAAGTGTAATTAGTATTGCTAAGATCTACCATAGCATCAAAGTAAAGCCTAAGCGCTCTATTTTGGTAGTACTGGTTACCGGTGAAGAATTGGGTGACCTTGGTTCTAATTATTTTACCAAACACCCAACCATACCTGTTAAAAGTATGGTGGCCGATGTAAATACTGATATGCCGACCATCATTGCTCCACTATTATCTATTACAGCTTTGGGGGCCGAACATTCATCATTAGAGAAAAACGTAGCGCAGGCAGCCGCCTATATGGGACTGGATGTGGAACCCGACCCTGAACCTAAACAGGCCCGTTTTACACGAAGCGATCAGTATAGTTTTGTACTCGAAGGTATCCCGGCCCTGCACGTTAAATACGGTGCTAAAACGGCAGATGGCAAAAATAATCTGAACGATTTTGTAGCTACCTGGCGTGCTAAATACTACCATAAACCGCAGGATGATATTAACGGCATCTTTGATTTTGAGGCCGGTAAAAAATATGCACAGCTTAATTTCCTGATCGGTTACCTCGTAGCGCAAGACCCGGCAAGGCCAACCTGGAACCCCGGCGACATATTTGCT
The DNA here is from genome assembly GCA_903644075.1 of Sphingobacteriaceae bacterium. Taxonomy (GTDB): domain Bacteria; phylum Bacteroidota; class Bacteroidia; order Sphingobacteriales; family Sphingobacteriaceae; genus Mucilaginibacter. Next base: position 9,660 of record CAHJXH010000100.1, read on the forward strand.
ACCAAATAATTTCAACAATAAGCAACGCCAGGCGTTTTTATAACGTTAGTATAGTATAATAATTTGTGTTTTGATGAATACCCCGACTGAACTGGAAACTGATTCCCTAATCATAAATTTAACCTGCCCCGAGTGCGGCAAAGTACATGATGCTGCAATTGTAAATACGTTTTGCACCAATGAAGCTTGCAAGTCTACCCTGTTTGCGCAATATAACCTGTCTACAGGTATCAGTAAGGATATGCTGCAAGGTCGCCCTGCTACCATGTGGCGCTATAAGGAATTTTTACCTGTTACCGATCCAAAAAATATTGTTACCCTGAGTGAAGGCTTCACCCCTATTATCCCAATCGAAAACCTGAAACATTTTTTGGGCGATAACGAAGTTTTCTGGAAAGACGAATCGGGTAACCCTACCGGATCATTCAAAGCCCGGGGAATTAGTGCAGCGGTATCAAAAGCTAAAGAACTGGGTATCGAAGCCATTGCCACACCCACCGCAGGTAACGCAGGCGGTGCATTGGCTGCTTATTCGGCACGTGCGGGTATTAAAGCCATTGTATATATGCCCAAGCAAACCCCACAGGTTTTTAAAGACGAATGCCGACTATACGGTGCCGAATTATTGGAGGTTGAAGGCAACATCAGCGATTGCGGTAAACTGATTAATGAGCATGCTTTACTGAACAACTGGTTCCAGGTATCAACCCTTAAAGAGCCCTACCGCCTTGAAGGCAAAAAAACAATGGGCTACGAAATTGCCGAACAGTTTAACTGGCAACTGCCCGATGTAATATTTTATCCCACAGGCGGCGGTACAGGCCTCATAGGTATCTGGAAAGCTTTTAACGAGATGGAACAATTGGGCTGGATTGACAGCAAACGCCCACGTATGGTGGCTGTACAATCGCAAAGCTGCGATGGCATTGTTAATGCATTTAATGCGGGCATGCAGGTATCAGAATTTGCAGATGGTGGTTTTACCATTGCCAACGGCCTGCGCGTACCAAAGCCGTATGCCGATAAACAGATACTAAAAGTACTTCGCGAAAGTAAAGGCACAGCCCTTACCATCAGCGATGCCGAAATGAGCCATGCCCTTAAAGAAATAGCCCGCCACGAAGGTATGCTCATTGCTCCCGAAGGCGCAGCCCTGTGGCAGGCCTACAAAAAGCTGAAAGCCGCTAACTGGATTAACCCGGGCGAACAGGTGTTATTGATTAATACCGGTAGTGGATATAAGTATTTGGAGAATATTGAGATTTAGTGAGTGGTAATTAGTTGAGTGGTTGATGAAGTTTCAAACAGGGCTGTCATACTAAGCCCGTCGAAGTATGGTGGGCCGGCCTCTGTTCCCCCGCGCATCTTCACCCGTCATGCTGAATTTATTTCAGCACCCCACAGGACAGGTCGCAGACTTTGCTATAAACTCATTTCTGGCGCAAGCGTCCGCTTGTGACGATATGTTGGTTGGATCTAAAGTCACAAGCGGACGTATGCGCCAGATTCAATAAATTCAGCATGACGACGGTAGAGTTTCATTGTAAAATTACTATTACCCATTAGTAAACAACTTTTAATAATAACTACTACAGTTTTTCTCCAAAATGCGCCTGTATTATTGCTACAGATAGTTTACAATCCTTTAATCACACCATAAAGTTGTGAAATCGGGCACCTATAGCCTCAACTCGTTTACAATTTGTTAATATTGGCTTAATGCGCCTGTTACACCATAGGCATTCCTTTGCGTGAAATTATCGCGTAGATGAAAAAACTCCTCCCCTTCTTAATTCTATTGTTTTATTCTGCTTTCGTTTTTGCCCAGGGCACAGCCACTGTGAAGGGCTTAGTAGTTGATAAACAAAACGGTGAACCCATGCTTGGCGCCGCAGTTACCTTGAAAAACAAATCGGGCTATAGCCGCTCAACAGGCACCGGGTTAGATGGTACTTTTACTTTCAGAAATGTGCCCGAGGGCGATTATGAAGTTGAAGTAAAGTATGTATCATACCAGAAATCTGAAACCAGCTTTGCATTAAGAGCCAATGAAGTGCGCCCTGTAAGAATACAGATTGAAGCCAAAACAAATAACCTGCAGGATGTAAGTGTTACAGCCCGCGCCAACCGCGAAAGCGACCAAAGCGCCCGCAAGTTAGAGCAACGTGCCGACCAGGTTTTAAACGCAGTATCAGCCAAAACCATCGAAGTATCACCAGATATTACCGTAGCTAACGTTACTCAACGCGTATCGGGCGTATCGTTAGAGCGTAGTAACAATGGTGAAGGCCAGTATGCTATTATCCGTGGCATGGAGAAACGTTATACCTACACTTTGGTAGACGGCTATAAAATTCCAAGCCCTGATAACAAAAACCGTTATGTGCCCCTGGATATATTCCCTGCCGATATTATTGAGCGACTGGAGGTTTACAAATCACTAACCCCATCAATGGAAGGCGATGCGATTGCGGGTGCCATCAACATGTCGCTTAAAAACGCACCCGATGATTTTACAGTTAAACTGAACGTAGGTACAGGCTTTTCACAAAGCGTTGCCGATAACGGTTTCACCAAATTTGGCAATAACAACACAGAGCTTCGTTCGCCGCGTATCAATAACGGCGATAGCTATATTGCCAACCGCGCAGATTTCTCAAACAACCCCCAGCATTTTAGCGACTCTAAATTACCTTTAGGCCTTATCGGCGGTTTAAGCATCGGCGGCCGCACAAAAGATAAAAAGTTTGGCGCTTTAGTTGCTTTAAGCTACCAGGATATATCTAAAAACACTAAAGGTACATTCTTCGATACTGAAGTTGATGCAGTTAGCAACCTGCCAAAAGTTACAAGCATACAGGCCAGAACTTATAGCACAGAACAGCAGCGCACAAGCGCATTGGGCCGTTTCGACTATAAATTCGATACCCGCAACATTGTAACCTTAGATGCAGCCTACATCGACCTGGCGCAAAATCAGTATCGTTATGTATCAGACACCAGCTTAACATTGGCACGTACCGGTATTGGCCAAGGCCGTATTACAGAACAGCCAAGAAGCATCCGCAACGTACAAAAGATCTATAATTTTTCGCTGCATGGCGATCATCAGTTAGCAGATAACTTCCGCATTAACTGGACCGGTGTCTACTCAAAAGCTACTGCTAATGAAAACCGTTACACCTTAAACTTAGTAACATCTAACACTCTGCAACCTAATGGTTCAGTGGTACAGGCTCCGTTAACGGTTGATGCCTCTAACGGTTTTGCACAAACCTTCGCCCACAACTCAGATGAGGATAAGAGTGGTTATTTAAACCTAATTTATACCCCAACAATTGCCAGTACCAAGGTTGAGTTTAGTGCAGGCGGTATGTACCGTAATAAAACACGTACCAGTACGTATGATAACTACATTTTAACCCTGCCAATTACTAATGCCACCCAGGTATATAATGGTAATATAGATAACATTAACTTCGAACTGGCCAACAACAGGCAAGGTACGCCGGGCGATGCGTTGAACTATGATTTCACCGAAAACATTGGCGCGGCATACGGCCAGTTTAAATTTACTGTGGGTAAATTACAAGCTGTGGGTGGTGTGCGCTACGAACATACCGATCAAAGCTGGGTTGATGCCGAACCTATTACACAAGCAGGTAAAACAGGCTCGATCAAATACTACGATTTCCTGCCAAGCCTGAATTTAAAGTACATGCTTACCGATAAGCAAAACCTGCGTTTATCATACTACTCTGCCATTAGCCGCCCTAACTTCTACGAGTTGGTGCCACACACCAGCGGCGACCCTGATGCCGATTACCAGGAAGTTGGTAATACTAACCTGAAACGTGCCACTGCCGATAACTACGATTTACGCTACGAGTTTTTCCCAAAACCACTTGACCAGTTTTTAGCGGGTGTTTTTTATAAACGCATACAAAACCCGATTGAGTATGCTTTAGTAAGCTCAAGCTCAAATAAAGACCTGGTGTTAGAGGCAGGTAACTTTGGTACTGCAACCAACTACGGTTTAGAGCTGGATGCAACCAAGTACATCAATCACTTCGGTATCCGTGCCAACTATTCATTTACAGAATCGAAAATTACCACTTCAAAAGAGCAGGCCTATAAAGATGCCAATGGCAATAACACCATCAGAACGGTTGATCAAACCCGCCCGCTGCAAGGCCAGTCTAAAAACATAGGTAACCTGTCGTTCTTATACAAGGACACTAAGAGTGGTTTAGATGCGCAATTATCTGCTGTTTATACCGGCGAGCGCATCAACAGTGTATCTGTTTATTTAGATAATGATGTTTGGCAGAAAGCTTTTGTAAGCTTAGATTTTTCGATGGAAAAACGCCTGTTTAAACAACTTTACATTTATGCTAAGGCTACCAACTTGTTAAACACACCTTACAAGTTGTTTATTAAACTGCCTTATCCTCCATTAGCTGCTGCGGGCTCAAGCGGCCAGGCAATTGAATACCAGGAAGCGGGTAAAGATACCTTTGTAAGAAGAGACGAATACGGCCAATACTACATACTTGGTTTACATTATAAATTTTATTAATCCCGGTAAATATGAAAACGATATTAAACAAATTAATGGCAGTTTGCGCACTGGGTATAATGCTAAGTGCCTGCCACAAAGCAGAGGTTGTTAACATTGCACAGCCTTTTGTTTCGGTAGCTAATGGCATCACATCCGATACCTTAAAAGGCACCATTAAAGGCACCCTGCTTGCCGGTAAAACTTATTATTTTAAAAGTGACATTACGGTAAATGATGGTGATACCCTTTTACTACAAAACGGTGTACACCTGATTGCCATTGGCGATGGTTTAACAGCAGCCACCAGCCCCGAAATATTTATGCACGGTACCTTCATCAGTTTAGGTACCAAAGATGCTCCCAATTTCATCACAGTAAAAAACGCTGCTGATTTACATACACAGGCAGCTGCGCAGAACTATACCAATGTGTTTTTCGGCTGGTGGGGTGGTTTAACCTGTACCCCTGCAGCGGCAACAACAGCTAACCCAAGCCCTAAAGGTGGCGATGCCATTATTAAATGGACACATATCGAATTTGCAGGAGGCCCGGCCGGTGCAAGTGATAATTCGGCCATTTATACTTCTGGTTCACCGCGTTATAATATCTACTTTGGGAACGGCACTAAAAACCTGATCATCGAAGATTCATGGTTCTTTGGTGCTAAGGATGATAACATCCAGGTAGGCGGTGGCCACATCAGTATTATGCGTAACACCTTTGAATTATGCGGTGGTGTGGGCGGCGAGTTCTTCAACATGAAGACAGGTACTTTAGGTGATATTGCTTACAACGTGTTCATCGGTTCGGCAACTAACTCAACCAAAATTTCAGATTCCGGCACTTCGGGCATTCAGTGTACAGCTGCTGTTTATAATAATACCATGATTGACGGCGGTTTCAGACAAACAAAATCTGGCAGAGGCGGCTCTATCGATTTTGAAAAAGGTGCCAAAGGAAGTGCTTATAATAACCTGATCGTTAACTGCCGCTTTGGTTTACGCATCACACCAGATGCCGATTTTACTAAGGTTGCTTATGGTAACCAGTATTTCTATGGTTACTCACCTGCCATTGTAGCTCAATTTTACTCTACAGATGGCGCTCCTACCGTATTAGCAGCTAAAGCAGCAAGCGATATTACATCGGCCACACCACAAGCCAACAACCCAATGTTTTATGGCTTCGATGTAAACCAATATAACTTTACAACTAATGCCGGCCCTTTAAGCGCCAACCTGCAAACGTACCCAAGTGTTGCAGTTGGCACAAGCAACTTTAAATTACAGGCAGGCTCACCTGGTTTAGGCAAAGGTAAAACAGACTTTTCGCCACTGGGTTCTGTAACAGCTACCGGTACTTATGGTACCACGATCACGCCTCCGGGTAAAGACATCGGTGCGTATCAGAATGATGGTACAGGCAACCAACACTAAACAAAACTGCTAAACTAAAATACAACCCAGGATCATTAAAAACGTTCCTGGGTTTTTCATAAATGCTATATTCGAATTTATCAGCATGAAAATATTAAAAATACTTCTTTTGTGCAGTGTCATCAGCACACCTGCGTTGGCACAAAACTGCCCCGATAATTTCCTTGGGACCAAAACACTGTACCCTACCCCACACGAAAAATATAACCCTGTGCCTGCAGG